>NZ_WTFC01000014.1:0-59014 GCF_009795795.1 Gilliamella sp. Pas-s95
ACACTTTCAGCGTCGCCGGCGGCGGGGGCGGCGCGATTGTGGCTTCGCCGCAACAGCGCAACCCTAAGGGAATATGCCCCAACTTCCGCGGGGGCGTTATTCTTTGTTAGATTGTCCTCTCAGGCTCCATAACCGCCCCCGCGGCCCAAGGATTAAGGACTAAGCAATAAAAGCTAAGGTGTGGTGCAAACAGCGAAAATATTAACGGAAACGTTGACGCTGTCAACGTGGCCGCTGCCCGAGGAGACATAGAAGCCATTGCTACCTGAAGCGTCACTCGTCCAGTGGTTGTGGTTGACGAAGCCCGCATCAGCGTAGTTGTAAATGCGGCCCCACTCCCCGAAAAATCCGTAATCTATAATACGCATGTAATGATTACTAGTATCAGAACAAGGCAGACCATCCAGACCAGTGCAGCCAAACTTAACCAAGTCCTTTATCTGTGGCAAACGATAACCCAAACCACGACACCAAGATGAGTGGTTAGGCTGAGTGCCCCTTTTATTACCCCGATTGACGAACCACTGCTTTAACACGAATCCATACCTCACCTCATTACCACTACTATCCCTACCGACCAACTCAAACCTCTGTGGCAAATCTGGTACATCTAGAGGATTAGGACTATCTGAATTTATCTGAGCACTACTCGCCCTAGGACCATGCAATGTTACCTTACCACGACCATCGACTGTAGCTGTTATATCACCATCCGTGACAACAGACCATGTAAACTGACTTGCATTAGCTCCATCTATGAGCAAATAAAAATACAAACCATCTGCACCCGTTGTAGGAAAATTTGCATAGTAATAAGATGGATTATTTGACTGAGTAAAAAAACCCTTATTAGGATTCCATATCCTAGATGGGCCGGCGTAATCGCCGTTGCCATATTCAAGATCCGGCCTTGCGAACTTCACAAAATAACAAACACCAGTATCCTCATACGGATTAATATAATAATCCACCGTAGCGCCACTAAAACTACTACTCCTTGGCACTCCATACTGAGTAGTTAAACTTCCTCCTGTACTTCTTAATGTTACCTTATAAGGGGCACGACATTTACTTAATCTATCAATACGACTGACGGTATTGCCATCTTTGTCCCTAAACGATACCGATATATCCCCTGTAGCAGTAACACCATTAGCACCCTGTCCATCCCCATCATCATCACGCCAATAATTATACCTAGTGACCAAATCACTTAAACTCACTGTATAGGCACCATTGGATTGACTGACTGATGATGGCACCAACATACCTATATCATGCAAAATACTTCCTGCATAAGGTAATCTTATTGGATTTCTTGAACTTGATGGGTTGGTTGACGGTGTGTACCTTGTTCCATCCTGTAACCTAATATACAATAAACTATCTGTATCCGTTACCTTTGTCCGACCGCCGTCGAATGTTAAATACGGCGCACTACCTTCAATTGCTCTTGATGTCTGGGCCGTTAATGCCACTGAACCCTGTGAATACGACAACAAGAACAACAACGCGAAGAACAATGCCGATTTAAATAACAATGAAGGTCTAAACCATAATGGAGGTTTGGATAGCAATGGCGGCCCTAATAACCACTTGGATATCGACGATAATTTTACCGAACATGTGGCCGATGACCTGACCAAAGCGGTTTCCGACGATGTTTCCAAAGATGTTGCCGAAGTACCCGCCGAAAACATCGCCAATAAAGACCTCGATGACGGCGTCCATTTCGCTACGCGAAATGACCTCGCTGATGAAAATAAGAACTGTGTCTGTTTTAGACTACGGTGAAATTGAAAAAGATTTTGAGCATAGGTTTGGCAGGCCAGATGCCAGATGCCATAAATGGTAACGCATTTCGATCATCCTGTCAAGTAATTTTTTGTTTTATTTACATTTTTTATAACTGACTGCTCTAATAATGAGCACTCCCTTGCTTTGAAAGCGCTTAAATTATAATCGCTTGAGTAAGAATTCGCTACCTTTTTTGTTAAAAATTTGTAAAGTTTTGTTAAAGGATGAGTCAGCCTATGTTTGTGTGCTTTGGGAAATAGTTTTGGGTGGTGGTTTTTAGCTAAAAACCAACAAATAAAAAATTGAATAAAATCAATATATTTCCTAACCTGTTTTTGTGGGTTAAATGACTATTATAGGAGCATGCTATTTTCGGTTTTATTGGTTTGTTAGTTTTCGGCACTTTGTCAAAGTGGTATCAACCTTTGATTTTATTGAAAACCTCATATTAAATTATTCTAAAGAAATAACACTCCAATAGCCAGCCTTAGTCGCACTACCTAAACGTTTTAATAATCCTTGCTCCTGAAGCTGTTTGAGGTTACGTTCAATCGTTCTAGTGCTCACACCTAATTGTACTGATAGATCGGTGATAGTTGCTGTTGAATCATTTTTTAGTATTTTTAATATGCTTTTAGCTGTTTGAGTAATCTTAATAGTATTATTTTTTTCCGACAATTCTCCGTCATTTTCTCCGACATTATTTTGATTAGATGTGTCGGTAATACTTGCTTTTAAACTACTCGCAATAGTTTGCAACATGAAGTCTATAAAACAAGTACAATCACCTGCTCGATCTGCTTCGCCAAGTACTTGATAGTATTTTTCTTGATTTTCACAAACTAATGTTTCAACAGGTAACCAAGCTAACTCCTTACGCCATTCACTTAGAATCAATGTTTGCCATAAACGCCCCATTCGTCCATTACCATCTGAAAACGGATGAATAAACTCTAACTCATAATGAAAAATACAACTTTTAATTAAAGGATGAATATCTGTCTGATTTAACCAATCAAAAAGCGACTGCATTAATATTGGTACACGCTCAGCCTGAGGAGCCATATGAATAAGCTGATTTTCTCGATAGATCCCAACACCACTATTACGCCAATTCCCTGAATATTCAACTAAACCTTTAGTAAGTAGCTTATGTGCTTGTTGAAAATGTTTTATATTGCCACTATTCCATTGTAGAAGTCTTTCATAAGCAAGTATTGCATTACGAACTTCCTGAACATCGCGCACAGGGCCTAAAACATGCTTACCATCCATAATAGCGGTAACTTGCTCTATGGATAAACTATTATGCTCAATTGCTAAAGATGCTTGAATAGTTCTGATACGGTTTTCTTTACGTAGTTGTGGTGATGCAAGCCTACCTGTTGCAGACCAATGCCCTAATAATTCACTTATTTCAGAAATAGAATTTATAATTGCAGGCGTAATATTATAAGGTGGTGAATATTTGCTCATTATAAATATCCTTTTTTACTTTGAATTTTGCTGTAATTCATCTAAATAATCGCCCCACTTTTGTAACCATTCTTTACACTCATTATCATAACTATATAGAATAAGTACCTTCAATACCTTTACGTGAATGCCCTAATACAGCCGTAGCGACCTCACTCGGACATTGTAATCGAGATAATCCTGTGCGTACAGTGCGTCGTAAATCATGAGGTGACCAATGTGGTAATATGAATAAATAGATATAATGAGATCGATCACATCTTGCCCAGAAATATCGGTCGCAACTATATTTCCCCATGTTTTACTGGTTCTGAATACAAAGTGCGTCTTACCTCATCTTGACCTTTAGGCTTACAAGCACCTTTTATTAGTTTTCCTTCACTAGTAAAACGATCTTCAATATATTAAGTAAGATAAAATTGCCTCTGCTACAAAACAATAATCGGTTATAATGGCTCAATCACATGTTAGTATGACCAACTTGTTAATTATACAAAAAAATCATTAACTCATACTTTTAGTCATACTAATAATTGCGTTTAAGTGCAATTTTATGATACTTAATAAGGTAAGCATTAAAACATAAAAATTTGAAATAAAACAATATATAGAAATATCGCCATGATTAAAAACGAAAACTTAACCAACCACACCCCAATGATGCAGCAGTATTTAAAACTTAAAGCTGAAAACCCGGATATTTTGCTTTTTTATCGCATGGGTGATTTTTATGAGATGTTTTATGATGATGCCAAGCGTGCCTCGCAGCTTTTAGATATTTCGCTCACAAAGCGTGGTTCGTCAAATGGTGAACCGATTCCTATGGCAGGTGTACCGTACCATGCGGTTGAAAGTTATTTAGCCAAGTTAATATCGCTAGGTGAGTCGGTGGCTATTTGTGAACAAATTGGCGATCCGGCAACGAGCAAAGGACCTGTTGAGCGCAAAGTTGTGCGTATTGTCACGCCGGGCACGGTCAGTGATGAATCATTGTTAGAAGATCGCAAAGATAATTTACTTGCTTCAATCTGGCAACATAAAAATCATTATGGTTACGCCACGCTTGATATTAGTTCTGGTCGCTTTTATGTTTTTGAATGTGATAGTTTCGAAGCAATGCAAGCTGAATTACAACGCACCAATCCTGTTGAATTGCTATATCCAGAAGAATTTCAATCCATGCCTTTAATTGAACATCGCCATGGTCTACGTCGCCGTCCACAATGGGACTTTGATCTTGAAACGGCAAAACAACAGCTTAATTTGCAATTTGGCACTAACGATTTAGTTGGATTTGGTGTAGAAGCGTGCAATTATGCTCTTTGTGCGGCCGGTTGCTTATTGCAATATGTTAAAGATACCCAGCGCACCGCACTACCCCATATACGTTCAATAATCAAACAATCAGCATATGACTTTGTGGTATTAGATGCCGCAACACGCCATAACTTAGAAATAACCGAAAACTTATCGGGCGGCACATCTAATACTGTTGCTGACGTGCTAGATAAAACGCAAACCCCTATGGGCAGTCGAATGCTTAAGCGTTGGTTGCATTCGCCAATTCGTGATATTAAGATTTTGCAAAACCGCCAAGATGCCATTGCCGAATTACAACATCATATTGATGACGCATTACCGTTATTAAAACAAATGGGCGATCTTGAACGTGTTTTAGCAAGATTGGCACTACACACTGCTCGTCCACGGGATTTTGCGCGTTTGCGTGATGCTTATAACTTATTGCCGCAGTTACATCTTTTATTAGGACAATTTACTTCACCTTATTTACAGGCGTTACGTGCCAACATTAATCAATTTGATCATATTGCAATATTATTAAATAACGCAATTGTTGAAGTGCCACCGGCGATTATTCGTGATGGTGGCGTGATTGCAACAGGTTATCATAGCGAATTAGACGAACTGCGTAATCTGGCCGATGGCGCAACCAATTACCTTGAACAACTTGAAATAAGAGAGCGAGAAACACTCGGCATTGATACATTAAAAGTCGGATTTAATGCCGTTCACGGCTATTACATCCAAATTAGTCGTGGACAAAGCCACCTTGCACCGATTCATTATACAAGACGTCAAACACTGAAAAATGTAGAACGTTATATTATTCCAGAACTGAAAGAGTACGAAGATAAAGTACTTACCTCAAAAGGTCGAGCATTAACGCTTGAAAAACAACTTTACGAACAACTGTTTGATCTATTAATGCCCGACTTAGCTGATATGCAAACCAGCGCAGAAGCGATTGCGGAACTTGATGTTTTAACTAATCTTGCCGAGCGAGCATTAACGCTCAATTATCAACGTCCAACATTGTCAACACAAGCAGGTATTGAGATCCAAGACGGACGTCATGTTGTCATTGAACAAGTGCTACAAACGCCGTTTATTCGCAATTCGCTGCACCTTTCACCAACAAGACGAATGCTGATTATTACAGGTCCGAATATGGGCGGAAAGAGTACCTACATGCGCCAAGCCGCATTGATTGTATTGCTTGCTTATATTGGTAGCTTTGTCCCTGCATCAAAAGCAGTAATTGGACCAATAGATCGCATTTTTACCCGAATTGGTGCTTCTGATGATTTGGCGTCTGGTCGTTCCACTTTTATGGTCGAAATGACCGAAACGGCCAATATTATGCACAATGCAACAAAACAAAGCCTAGTATTAATGGATGAAATTGGTCGAGGAACCTCAACTTACGACGGGCTTTCGCTTGCTTGGGCCTGTGCCGAAAATCTTGCCAATGAAATCCAATCAATGACACTATTTGCCACGCACTACTTTGAGCTAACGCAACTCCCCGAGCATATGCAAGGCGTTTATAACGTCCATTTTGATGCCATTGAACATGACAACACGGTCGCTTTTATCCACGAAGTTTCTGAAGGTGCCGCTAGCAAAAGTTTCGGAATTGCCGTGGCAGGGCTTGCCGGCGTGCCTAAAACGATTTTGAAACGAGCCAAACAAAAATTAAAAGAGTTAGAAGTTATCTCAAAACAATCGGCTAACAGCAGCATCGATAAATCACAACTCTCTTTTATCAACGAACCTGAACCTTCAGAAGTTGAAGAAGCTTTAAAACAGATCGACCCTGACGCGTTAACACCAAAACAAGCATTAGAAATTTTATATCAATTAAAAAAGTTGGTGTGATTTAAATAGTCACTAATTGTTCTATTGCGATATTATTCTGAAAAAAACCGCTAGATGTGATTTCTAGCGGTTGGTTTTAATTATGAATAGCATCTAAAATTTAAAAAATTAAGCCCAATTTTTCTTCTTAGATGTTTTACCTATGCCCGGATTAAGACTGTTTGTAGGATCAAGCTCTTGATAGAATTTTTTCAAATCCTCATTGGCATGATATAAATGCCCCACATTGTGCTCGGCTGGATATTGCGCACCACGCTGATCAAGCAATGCTAAAATCTCCTCCTTAACTTTATCGCAATCTACCCCTTTTTTAGCAATATAATCTTGATGGAACACATAACAGAAAAAATGCCCATAATACATTTTGTAAATAAAGTTTTGATCGATGTTTCCTGGTAGTGTTTCGAACCAATCGGTATCATTACGCCTTAGTGCAATATCTAATGCAACAATGTTTTCCACAGTTTTACCATGTACATTTCGATAAGACGTTGCAGCCCCCGCTGCCGCAAAACGGTGTAACATTGCCGCTTCGGCCTCTTTTTCATTGCACAAAAAATAATTACCATTTTTATTTTGAAAATAGTCTTTCAAAAAAGCTTCAGCTTCAGCAATCCCATCATCTGCCATCTTTAAAATAAGATGATGTTCATAACGATCACGATAATCACGCAATGACTTTGGTAAATGGTTAGGTAAAAATTTGCAAGCAAAGATAGAAAACCGATCCGAAAAGTTTTTAGGGAAGAATGGAATTTTCGCTGTAACACGATCAACCCAATTTTTAAAAACAAACATGCGCGGCATCATATCAGTACCTAACTTCTTAATAGCTAAAAAGGTCGGTTTTCCATAAACCGCAGCAATATCAAACGCCACACGATGTATATATTCACCCGACACAGGCAACGTTTTAAACTGCCCTAGAATATGGCGACGAATACCATTTAGTTCATTAATATCATTGGTACCGATATAAAATACTGCCGATTTTTGCTCAAGTGGAAAAGTATCAAGACGCACCGCAAAAACCATCAAGCGCCCTGCACTACCTGATGCTTCATAATGACGAGCGGGATCTGCATTAAATCGTGCAGGCGTATCAGCATCAATTTCACGAACATGATCACAATAATGATGATCATGCCCTAAGCCTGCATCACGTTTAATATCCTTATCGGTATAGGTATGATTTTGTAGGTTCTGTAAAATCGTTTCTGGATCATCCCCCAGTTCAATCCCTAAATGATTCACTAAGCGCAACTGTCCTTGCTGGTCTAATTGCGCAAACACTGCCATTTGTGTATACGCTGGCCCACGCTGAATAAGTGCGCCACCAGAATTATTACAGACCCCACCCATCACAGAAGCGCCAATGCAAGATGAACCAATGACCGAATGAGGTCCACGATGATATTTTTTTAACTCTTTTTCTAACCTAAATAATGTACTACCCGGCAAACAAACAACTTGCTCACCATTTTCAATCACCTTAATACCATCTAAACGACGGGTACTAACAATCACAATGGGACGATCATAATCATTACCATCGGGTGTCGATCCCCCTGTTAAGCCCGTATTGGCTGATTGTGTGATAACAATCACATCCGCTTCTACACACGCTTTTAATACCTGCCACTGCTCGACTAACGTTCCGGGTAAAACAACGGCCAATGCATCACCTTCGCCAAAACGAATACCTTGACGATAAGGTAACGTACGGTTAGGGTTTGTTAAAGTATATTTATGTCCAACAATACCTTGTAGCTGCTCAATAAGTTGAGCTGTTTGATTACTTTTCATATCGGTATTTCCTATGCATATTGAAGATTGGGTTGTGTTAATAATGGTTATTAAATAACCACCCATCTTAACCAAAAGCAATACAATAAGCTATCGGTATTTTATTAGAATAAAATAAACGTATTTAAGCTACTTTTTACAACAAAATCTGCCCAACTTGAATAACAAAAAAGTGGACTAATTTATTGTGGTTGCTCTCCCTTTTGGGCATTTTTTAACAAAATTTGTTGGCGCTCATGTTGATCAAAAAAAGTCCATGCGACAAATCGGCTAATTTTTTGCCCTTGTGCCATGGGAATAATATGGCTTTGAACGACATTGGCTTGTTTCAACTTTTTGTTGATTAACGATAAAGTCTCTTTTTTCGACACTAATGACGTAAACCACAGGCATTGGGTTTTATATTCAGTACTTTCGCGAATCATATTAGCAATAAAAGCGGCCTCGCCCCCTTTGCACAATAACTCAGCATGTTGCCCACCAAAATTAAGTACGGTTTTTGGGTTTGAATGCGTTAATTTACCTAACTTCTTCAATTTGGTTTGTGCACTTGCCAACGCATCTTGTGCCGAAGCATGGAAAGGTGGATTACATAGCGTTAACGCATAAAATTCGTTAGGCTTAATAATATGCTTAAAAATGGCTTGACTATCTTTTTGTAATCGACACTGCACGGTGTTTTTTAGTAACGCATTGGCTTGTATTATTAACGAGGTAACCTTGATAGCCGCTGGATTGATATCGCTTCCCACAAACGACCAACCATATTCAGCACAACCAATAATGGGGTAAATCACATTGGCACCAACGCCAATATCTAAAACGCGAATTTGCTTACCTGTCGGAATGCTATTTTGATTGTCTTGTGCCAATAAATCGGCTAAATAGTGAATATAATCCGCTCGACCGGGAATGGGCGGACATAAATAACTATCTGGAATATCCCAATAATGTATTTGATAATCATTAAACAACAACGCTTTATTTAACATTTTAACCGCCAGCGGATCGGCAAAATCGATCGATACATTGCCATATGGATTCGGCTTTACATATTGAGACAATTCTGGAAGTCTATTGATGAGTTTTGCAAAATCATAACCGTTTCGATGTTTGTTTCGGCAATGTAATTGGGGCTTTTTTAATGAGGTTTGCACGGTTGTCCTATTTTATCCAAAATCAAATAATCCCTATTATAACGACTTAACTACAATATACGAAAGCTGAAGCTATAAGTTGATCAGAATTGTCATGGTGGGGATAAAATAAAGTTTTTTTGTTTTGATTGATGTGATGATGGATTAGGTGCAGGAGGGGGGCGGACGTTTTGACTTTTGGTGAATAAAATAGCTACAGTAACCACGTCCGAGTCAGGAAAATAAAGCGAATGCCCTTTGCAATCCTGCGCTTTGGCTGGAGAATGTAGCCTTCTGCTACCCGACGTCTGAATAAGACAAACAACATAACCATCGTTTTTGAGAAGGGTTATTGTGTTTTTATAAGGCGGTTTTTGTTAAAAACAACAGAAAAAACTTTAATAAAATCAGTAACTTTCCTGACCGTTTTTTTTTGGTGATTAAATGGCTGTTATTAAAGTGCTCTATTCGTGGTTTTGTTGATTTGTTGTATGCTGACGCTTTGCTTAGGTTGTGTAAGTGATTGATTTAGCTTAAAAACAGCAAAATAAAAACTTCAATAAAATCAATACCTTTCCTGACCGATTTTTACTATGTTATTTTTATAGATTACCGTGTGTTTTTTTTAACTTTGTTTTGAGGGCCAAGTCAGTTGGTGTTTTTTGATATAACTAAAATCAAAAACCATTCGCACTCCAGTCGGGAAGTTGCAACCTAAGATGCGTATGTCGCTGATTTAGCCGTATCCCCTTACTTTATTACTTTTATCAGCAAGCTTGCGTGACAATTTCAGGTAAAAAGCTTGGATGATGAATAAGTGCTGTGCCAGTAGTGCTCATTTTACTGGTAGGCATATTATGCCTAGCATTTAATAGATGCCATCAGTTGAATTAACACCACTGTATTAAAGTACACAACAAACACTTATCCTGACCACCAACTGCTTGGTTATTCTTATTTATTTCCCCCTGCCCCCACGCCAACCACGCTTTTAGTGTGGATGGTTGGGGTGCCGATTGTGGCTTCGCCGCAACAGTGCAACTCTAAGGGAAAATGCCCCAACTTACGCGGGGGCTTTATTCTTTGTTAGATTATCCTCTATCTGCACCATAACCGCCCCGCGGCCTAAGGGTTAAGGACTAAGATATAAAAGCTAAGGTGCGGTGCAAACAGCGTAACCGCTGCTGCTGGCACTGTAGCGGTCGACATTGCCGTAGAACGAGTTGACAGTGAAGCCATTGCTACCTGCGGCGTCACTCGTCCAGTAGCGGCCGCCGACGAAGCCCGTATCAGCGTAGCTGGACATGCGGCCCCACTCCGCGAAAAAACTAGCACCTATGTAACGCATGTAACGATTAACAGATGAACTAGGCGTGCCGCTATCTATACCATTTACACAAGGGAATGAAGAAGATATACCACACTTCGCGTTAGTTAAATCACTTACCCGTGCCAAACGATAACCCAAACTTCTACACCAAGATGCTTGGTTAGACTGTGTATCCTGTTTATCACCCCGATTGACGAACCACTGCTTTAACACAAATCCATACTTCATCTCATTACCACTACTATCCCTACCCACCAACTCAAAAGTCTGTGGCAAAGTTAGCGACGGAGTAAGCGGACTAGGATTACTTGAATTTATCTGAGTACTATTAGCCTTAGGACCGCTTAATGTTACCTTCGTCCCACTTGACGTCCAGTTGACTGTAGCTGTTATTCCACCACGAGTAACAGGAGACCACGTAAACCGACTTCCATCTACTCCTTCTGGCATCTCTAACCCAAAATACAACCCATCAGCACCCGTTGTAGGAAAATTTCGGTCGTAAGATGTAGAATCATTAGACTGAGTTAAAAAACCATTATGAAAATCCCATATGTCAGCTGGGCCGGCGGAATCGCCTGAGCCATAAGAGGTAATCGGCCTTGCGTGGCTCACAAAGTAACAAACACCAGAACTACTGTCATACGGATTGATATAATATGTCACCGTCTGACCGCTAAAATCAGTCCTATTAGGAACCCCGTACCGTGTTTGTAAATATCCCCCTGTACTTCTTAAGGTTACCCTATAAGGAGCCTTACATTTATCTAATGCATCACTACGACTTACTGTATTACCATTATTATCCGTAAATGATACCGATATACTCCCTGATACACCATTTGCATCCAGTTCATCTCCATCATCATCACGCCAATAATTATACCTAGTGACCAAATCACTTAAACTCACTGAATTCACTGATGATGGGACTATCATATCTATATGACCCAGAGTATTCCCTACATAAGGTAATCTTATTGGATTTGATACACTTGATGTATTAGTAGACGGCGTGATGACTTGGCCATCCTGCAACTTAATAGATAACAAGCTATCCGTTGATGTAGCCCTTGTTTGGCCGCCATCAAACGTTAAATACGGGGCACTACCCTCTATTGTCCTTGAAGTACACGCTAATAATGCCTGTGAACAAGGCGTTAATGCCACAGAACACTCTGCATATGACAACAATAACAACGCGAAGAACAACGACAATCTAGGTAATCTAAATAATCTTAGTAAGCTTGGTAATTTAGATAACCTAAATAAACTAGGTAACTTAAGTAAGATAGAGAAATTAGAAAAGTTAAGTAAGCTAAGTAAAAAACTTAACCTCGATGACCTCGCCAAGCGCGATGAGCTCGATAACCTCGGTGATGAAAATAAGAACTGTGTCTGATTTAGACTACGGTGAAATTGAAAAAGATTTAGGGCGTAGGTTTGGCAGGCCATATGCCATATGCCATATGCCAAGTATGATAGCGCATTTCGATCATCCTGTCAAGTAATTTTTTGTTTTATTTAAACTTTTTATAACTAACTGCTCAACTAACGAGCTTTCCCTTGCTTTGAAAGCTTCTAAATTATAGTTGCTTGATTAATAATGCGCTAGTTTTTCCGTTAAAAATTTGTAAAGTTTTGTTAAATATTGAGTCAACCTGCGTTGGCAGGCTTTGGGGGGAATAATTTTTGGGGGTGGTTTTATATTATTAAATTCCGTTACAATATTATTCCCAATCCTTACTAAGAATCTTAGAATTCGATAAACTTCAAACACTTTGTTATAATTTGCGTAACTTTAAAATCAAAATACCAACCTTAATGAAAACCCTCTATTCCTTTATCATTTTAACACTAGTACCTTTTGACCTTTTTGCTGTCGATTTTAGCGGTGATGATTTATCAATTTGTTGGGGGATCCCTTTTGTGGGGATTTTGTTTTCTATTGCGTTATTGCCATTATTTTTGCCGCGATTATGGCATCATCATTATGGCAAAATAACAATGTGTTGGACGATGCTTTTTTTGCTGTTTGCCTTATGCTTGTTTGGTTTGCAAACAACAATTCATCTTACCGTTCATGCAATAATAGCGGAATACATCCCTTTTATTTTATTACTGCTAGCACTGTTTACTGTTTCGGGGGGGATTTTAATTAAGAGCGATGTGCTTAGTACGCCTAAGCTAAACGTTGGTTTGTTGGCAATAGGAACTTTGTTAGCGTCAATCATGGGTACAACTGGCGCTGCTATGTTAATGATTCGACCGATAATTAGAGCTAATCGTGATCGAAATTACGCCGTACATACAATTGTCTTTTTTATCTTTTTAGTGGCGAATATTGGTGGTGGACTAACTCCACTGGGTGATCCACCTTTATTTATTGGTTTTTTAAAAGGCGTTAATTTTGGATGGACGGTTAAGCATATGCTGTTGCCAGTTTTGTTTAGTTCAATTTTGTTATTAGCAATTTATTATAAGATTGATTGCCACTACTTTCGCATCCAATATGGCAATTCACTTGCGCTAGCTTCGACGCCAAAATCTAGCACTATTAAGGTTTATGGTGTAAGCAACTTTCTTTTATTACTGGTAATTATCACTTGTGTATTGATGTCAGGCATTTGGCGTTCATCGGTTGCCGTTGAGATTTTTGGTTCGCATATTACTTTACTCAATTTAATTCGTGATATTATATTTATTATGATCACCCTCATTTCAATATTAATCACGCCAAGACAAGTACGCTCAGGTAACGAATTTAATTGGGAACCTATTATCGAAGTAGCCAAGCTGTTTATGGGAATTTTTATCACCATTGTGCCCGTGCTAGCCATTTTGCGTTCTGGTAACAATGGCGATTTAGCACCTTTGCTATCACTAGTCACCACAGTTCAAGGCGATCCCATTAATAGCATGTATTTTTGGTTATCTGGATTGTTGTCAGGTTTTTTAGATAATGCGCCAACTTATTTGGTGTTTTTCAATCTAGCTTCAGGCGATGCCAATACTTTGATGACCGCGTTAGAAAAGACCTTGCTTGCTATCTCAATGGGTTCGGTTTTTATGGGTGCACTTAGCTACATCGGCAATGCTCCTAATTTTATGGTCAAAAGTATTGCTACTCAAAACAAAATCAATATGCCAAGTTTTTTTGGCTATATGAAATGGTCAATATGCATTTTAATTCCGGTGTTTATTATTGATAATTTGATATTTTTTGTGTTTTTTTAATTTATTTGGTTATAAATATTATATATTATTGATTTTATGAGTTTTACACTTTGTGTATAAATCTTGGTATAATGCAACGTTTCTACCGTAATTTTGAGAGTTATATATGTTAAATCAGTTAAAAGCAATTATTCAGTATCTTCTTCCTAAACAGCTATTAACCGTTATTTTTGGTTGGCTAGCAAAAAAACAGTTGGGAAAAGTGACTACATGGATGATTATGGGCTTTTGTAAACTGTATAAAGTGGATTTGAGTGAAGCAAAAATTAACGATGTTAAAGCGTTTAAAACCTTTAATGATTTTTTTGCTCGTGAATTAAACGAGGATGCACGGCCTGTAGATGCTGGCTATAGTGTAGTTGTGATGCCAGCTGATGGGGTGATTAGTCAGTTTGGTACGATTCAAGATACTCAGCTATTACAGGCTAAAGGGCATTTTTATTCTTTAGAATCACTGCTTGCTTGTCATCCTGATATGATCAAGTTTTTTAAAAATGGTTTATATGCCACAACTTACTTATCACCTAAAAATTATCACCGCTTTCATATGCCTTGCGATGGTATTTTGCGTGAGATGATTTATGTTCCGGGTTCGCTATTTTCAGTCAATAAAGCAACAACTGAAAGCATTCCGAATATTTTTGCGCGTAATGAGCGGGTGATTTGCTTATTTGAAACAGAATTGGGGCCAATGGCGCAAATTTTAGTTGGTGCAACCATTGTTGGTAGCATTGAAGTACCATGGGAAGGCATTATCACCCCTCCACGTGAAGGTATCATGAAGCGCTGGACTTATGACAATGAGATAAAATTAACTAAAGGGCAAGATATGGGGTGCTTTAAATTAGGTTCGACCGTAATTACTTTATTTGCGTCAAATGCAATTGAGTTTGATAGTCACCTTAAAGTGGGTAATATTGCTCGCATGGGTCAAAAATTAGCCGATAGGATATAGCTTTATGTGGATGCGTGGTGTTTTTTGCTTTGTTGCTGTGTTATTTTCTTCACTGACTTTCGCCGAAGAATCTACACCAATCATTAATAATGAAGATGATCTGTCGCAAATTGTTCAGCAGCTGAGCGATAAGAATGATGAACTCCGGCAAAATATGGAGTTACAAAAAAATCATTTAACCAGTATTGTTAATGAGCAAAACAATATCACCACACAGATTTCACACGTGCAAAATACGCTGGCAACACTTGATGAGCAAGGTGAATGGTTAAGTTTTTCAACCGCTCTGGGCGAAACTCTGCGCCAACAGTTATTGCGCTTACCCGAAAAGCCTAAATCACAAGCCCTTGATGCCGAAATTGCTGAAGAAAAAGCCCAACAACTTAATTATAATAATATTTTAATTTCTTTAGATGATTACCCTATTTTAACCAGTCCACTTAATACTCTTAAAGAAGCTACACAATATCGTCGTTTGCTTCGTGAGCAGACTGAGTTACTTAAGACACTTATATCCGGTAGTGATACCACTATTTTAGAACTTACTAAATTAAAAATTGCCAATAAGCAGTTAACAAATGCCATTGATGAAGTGAATGACGCCGCACATAGGTATTTCTTTTGGGTAGCAGATGTGAATCCTGTCTCATTGAGTTATCCACTCGATTTAGCTAAAGATGTTATTTATGTAATTTTTTCAATCGATACCCTTTCGCAACTTTATAATGCGAGTATTGAAGTACTTAGCGCGCCAAAACCGCTATTTTTAATCATTTTATCGTTACTGTTTGTGTTTACGCATTTTAAAATGCGCACCAAATATAATACCTTTTTAACTAAATCCGCTAACCGCGTGGGTAAAGTTACGCAAGATAGTTATTCTTTAACCCTAAAAGTAGTGATCTGTTCATTAATTATGGCGTTACCGGTGCCAATTTTGTGGGCAGTGTTTGGTTATGCGTTGCAAATTAATTGGGATTATCCTGTTGCCTATGCATTAGGTTATGGTGTAAATGCGGCGGCGCCTATTTTGTGGGTGTTTATTATTTCAGCGCATTTTGCATCATCTAATGGGCTGTTTATTAGTCATTTTGGTTGGTCTGAACGTAGTGTGCGCTCAGCAATGAAATATTATCAGCTTTCGATTTGGCTTGTGATTCCATTAGTGATGATAGTGATGAGCTTTGACGAGTATAATAATCGCCAATTTGCCGCCACAATTGGTCGTACAGCGTTTATTTTGCTCTGCTTTGCTTTAGTATTTATGACTAACGCCATTCATCGCGCTGGAGTGCCTCTTTATATTGATAAAAAAGGTTCGGGCGATAATTTATTAAGTCATATTTTGTGGTTTATCTTATTAAGTGCCCCTTGGCTTGCCATTATTGCTGCTTGTTTGGGCTATTTATCAACTGCACAAGTGTTATTAGGTCGCCTTGAAGCTTCGGTTATTATCTGGTTTGCGCTGTTAGTTATTTATTTTATGATTCGCCGTTGGATGTGGATCCAAAAGCGCCGTATTGAATTTGAACGCACCAAGCAACGTCGTTTAGAACGTATGCAGCGGGCAAAATCACAGGAAGAAGATATTAATTCGCTTAACGACAGTGTCGATGAGCCAGTTATCGATTTAGATGCCATTAGTGCCCAATCCTTACATCTTGTCAGATCGATTATTATGATGATTGCACTCATTAGTATGATTTTATTATGGTCTGAGCTACATTCAGCTTTTGCTTTCATGAATAACATTAAGTTGTGGGGAACCAGTGCTATTGTTAATGGCACCGAAATAGAACAATACATTACTCTTGGTGCAGTATGTATTGCCATTTTAGTGATGACAATAACCGTGCAACTTGTCAAAAATTTACCTGCTTTGTTGGAGTTAGGCATTTTACAGCATTTAGATTTGACCCCAGGAACAGGTTATGCAATTTCGACGGTTTCAAAATATATTATTTTGATGATAGGTTGTATGATTGCGTTTTCGTTTATTGGTATCGACTGGTCAAAAATTCAATGGTTAATTGCCGCACTGGGTGTAGGGTTAGGTTTCGGTTTGCAAGAAATTTTTGCTAATTTTATCTCTGGTTTAATTATTTTATTTGAAAAACCGGTGCGAATTGGCGATACCGTGACAATTCGTGATTTGACAGGCAATATCACCAAAATTAATACTCGAGCAATTACTATTGTTGATTGGGATCGTAAAGAAATTGTGATGCCAAATAAGGCTTTTATTACTGAACAATTAGTAAACTGGTCTTTGTCGGATTCAATAACACGTATTGTGTTAACTATACCCGCAACAATTGATGCCGATAGCGAATTGGTAATTAAGCTTTTACTACAGGCTTCGGATGAATGTGAATATGTACTTAAAGATCCTGAGCCTCAAGTGTATTTAGTTGATATTCAAGAAGGGATTCAGTTGTTTGAATTACGTGTTTTTGCCGCTGAGATGGGACATAGAATGCAACTGCGCAGTACAATTCATCAATTGATACTTGATGCTTATCGTTGTCATAATTTAACACTACCATTCCCGCCATTACAAACTAATTTAGAGGCTTTAGGCCGCAAAAGTGGGCGTCGTAGTTATACCGTTGGAACCCTTTAACCAAATAGTGTTTCTAACCATGGCACGCCAAAAGCACCGGGAGCAAGCAATGCAAACGCCCAAATAGGTGCTGAAGCAATATTGGCTACATTAAATTTGATGGCAGGCATGTGCATTGTACCTGCTATCAATGGCACTATTGCGCGTAATGGTCCAAAAAATCGCCCAATAAACACCCCTAATGTTCCATAATTCTCAAAGAATCGCTCGGCTCGATAAACCAACTTAGGATGTTTATTTAGCGGCCATGAGGCAATCACTTGTTGATGATAATGTTTACCTAACCAATAAGATAGCAAATCCCCCAAAACAGCCCCAATAGACGCAGAAATAAATACTGGCACAAATGATACTGTACCACTACCAACTAAAGCTCCTACCCCTAACAAAATAGCCGTTGCAGGAACAAAAAGCGAGATGACAGCCAAAGATTCACCAAACGATAATAGAAATATAATCGGCAGAGTCCAAACTTGATGATGCTCTATAAATTGCATAGTTGTCAGTGTGATTTCATGTAACGACATAAGCTTAGTTTGTAAATTATTAATTGATTATAGTTAGCTATTTTACCATAATGCTAGATACTTAGGGCTAAGCACACACCACTTATTGATAGAATCTTACAAAGCGTTAATGTTTTTTAGATTTATCAATGTTTGAGTTTATGCTTATAGTAATCATAATCCAATTAATAAGAGACAAATCATGGCAATCGGTATTGAATCCATTCTTGTACGCAAATTTAAAGGCAGTGAATTGCAAAATGCTCAAGTGGATGTACTAGCTATTGAAAAACCCGTTGCGTTAATTTATAACGGAATTTCGCATGTTGTGATGATGGCTACCCCAAAAGATTTGCACTATTTTGCAATTGGATTTTCGTTAACTGAAAATATTATTCAATCGGTGAATGATATTTATGGCATTGATGTTATTGATACCCCCAAAGGCATCGAAGTCCAGATTGAGCTTTCGTCGCGACGTTTTAGTGAACTGAAAGAAAAACGCCGTAATTTAACAGGACGCACGGGTTGCGGCATCTGTGGCACTGAGCAGATAGATCAAGTTTGCCAAGCCATTCCCACTTTGCCACGAATAAATCAAATTAAGTTAGCGGATTTTATTGACAGCTTAAATGCCTTATCACAAATTCAACAAGTGGGTCAACAAACGGGTTGCACTCATGCGGCTGTGTGGCTAGATTTGAAAGGACAGTTTATGGCGGGATTTGAAGATATCGGCCGGCATGTCGCATTAGATAAACTGCTTGGTTTTAGAGCTATGCAATTGCCAAATAATCCTAAATATCAACATGGTGTGGTGTTGGTATCAAGCCGCGCCAGCTACGAAATGGTGCAAAAAACGGCCAAGTGTGGTGTGGAATTTTTGTTAGCAGTTTCGGCTGCAACTTCAATGGCCGTTGATTTGGCCAAACAGTGCCATTTAACTTTATTGGGATTTTTTAGAGGCGATAAAGGAGTAATCTATTCTGGCGATGATCGCTTAGCTTAATGACAATTTTAGTATTACCCCATATTAATGGGTCAAATTAATTTTCAACTTAATAAATTGAATAATAAAAATAAAAAAACTGATTATTTAATTCATTTTAAGATATCGCAATTCGTATCTTTCTTTATTAAGCGAAAATCTTCATAATATACATCACATAGCATAAATTACTTTTTTTAATTATTTTATAAGTTTATTGTCTAACTGAACTAATTAATCGGTTAAAACTATTTATTTATTCACCCTGTTTTACTTTGTAACATTTAATTTTTTGAAAGGATACTATCATGCATCAAACTTCTGATATTCAACAAGCCGCTAACTATATTCAAAAATACACGGACCAAAAACCAACTATTGGGATTATTCTAGGTTCAGGCTTAGGGCCTTTTGCTGATACACTTGAAGATGCGGTTCATATCCCTTATGACACAATTCCACATTTTGCAAAATCAGCAGCTGTAGGCCATGCCAATGAATTAGTTATTGGCAAATGCGGTGACAAAACCGTCGTGGCAATGAAAGGACGCTTTCACTATTATGAAGGATTTTCATTAGATCAAGTAACTTTTCCTGTTCGTGTGATGAAAATGCTTGGCGTTGAAAAATTAATCATTACCAATGCATGTGGTGCAGTCAATACCAGTTTTAAACCAGGTGATTTAATGCTCATTACTGATCACATCAATCTTACTGCTAATAACCCGCTTATTGGACCAAATAATCCTGATTTAGGCGTGCGTTTTTTAGATGTGAGTGAACTTTATAACAAGCAATTGCGTTCTACCGTAATTGATGTAGCTAAAGAACTTAATATTAACTTACAACAAGGTGTTTATGCTTGGTGGACAGGTCCAACTTATGAAACACCTGCTGAAATTAGAATGATTCGCGTGTTAGGTGCCGATGCAGTGGGTATGTCAACCGTACCGGAAGCAATTATAGCGCACCATTCAGGCATTAAAACTATTGGTATTTCGTGCTTAACTAATATGGCTTGTGGCATTTTAGATCAACCATTAGGGCACGAAGAAGTCATTGAAACGGCTGAACGCGTTAAAGCAACCTTTTTACAACTTATAACAAAAACGATTGAACGCTTTTAAGTGATACTTTTATATTTGATTTTCTATAAAAAGTTCACTTTATTTTAGGAATAAACAATGAACATAAAAAATAGATTAAAAATAATGATGTTTTTCCAATATTTTATTTGGGGAAGTTGGCTAACTACTTTTGGTGCTTATCTATTTAATGCCTTACACTTTTCAGGCGTTGAAGTATCGATGATTTTTAGTACTAAAGGGTTAGCTGCATTAATTACACCATTTATTATTGGCATCATTGCCGATAAGTTTTTGCAAGCTAAATATCTTTATCTATTTTGCCATTCTGTTTGTGCTATTGCGCTTTTTTATGCCGCATCGGTAACTGATCCAGCCATTTTATTTTGGGTGATGTTAGGTAATGCGTTAGCATTTATGCCAACTATTTCCCTATCTAACTCAATTAGTTATCACTGTTTAGATAAAGCAAACTTAGATACTGTCGCTATTTTCCCTAAAATACGAGTATTTGGTACAGTAGGCTTTATCATCGCAATGTGGACTGTTAGCTTATGCAAATTCGAGTTGAGCAATGCTCAGCTTTATGTTGCTTGCGCTGCTTCGGTTTTACTTGTGATTTATAGTGCAACATTACCCAATATTGCTGTATCTAAAAATCAAAAACAGCCTTGGATTTCTTATTTAGGATTAGATGCTTTTGTGTTATTCAAAAAACCAGTCATGGCGGTATTTTTTCTTTTTGCTATGTTACTTGGCGCAATATTACAAATTACCAATACTTTTGGTAGCACTTTCTTACATGATTTTGCTAAAATTCCAGAATTTAAAGATAGTTTGATTGTGCAATACCCGGCTATCTTATTATCTGTTTCACAAATGGCTGAAGTCGCTTTTATCTTGACTATCCCATTTTTTCTCAAAAAATTTGGCATCAAAAAAGTCATAATGATAAGCTTAATTGCTTGGACACTTAGATTTGGTTTGTTTGCATTTGGCGATCCAACACCTTTTGGATTTGTGCTATTAATGCTTTCAATGATTGTCTATGGCTGCGCATTTGACTTCTTTAATATTTCAGGCTCTATTTTTATTGAAAAAGAAGTCAGCGCTGATATTCGTGCTAGTGCTCAAGGGCTATTTATGACAATGTCCAATGGTATTGGCGCTTATTTTGGTTCGATTTTAAGTGGTGTTGTGGTTAATATGTGTACACACGAGGGGACTAAAGATTGGCAAACAATTTGGTTAATTTTTGCATCTTATGCACTCGTAATTGGTGTTGTTTTTTATTATTCATTTAATTATGAACATACTAAAAACCAATCGGATATCTAACCATTTATCTATTCAGATTAATGAATTTTAAAATATTATTTATCATGTTATTTTAATTCATTTTTTAATTTAATTTATTAAAAATCCGCTGGGGGAGATTGAAAAACAATCTCCCCTAAGGGTTTTTTATTGTTTTTATTTTTGATTTTTTTTATAAATTTTTTTTAGTTTGATGAGATTTAAATATGCAATATAAATTTTTAGGTGGTTTTCTGGTTTTTTTAGGAGCATGCAGTTTTGGCGTGCTCTCCTCTATTGTGAAAACTGCGTATAAAGCCGGCTATTCCTTAGGTGAAGTGACGGGTATCCAATGTTTTTTTGGAATGTTAATGTTGTGGAGTATTCACTTTATCGTTAAAACAATACACAAAACCAAACATTCAACACCAACTAACACATCATCAGCAACAACGAGCGCAAAAAAAATGCAATCAACAAAAAAATGGAAAGTTTGTGCCGTTGGTCTTTTTCCTGGCTTGGTAGGCATCTGTTATTACCAATGTGTACAACTAGTGCCAGCATCAATTGCTATTATTTTATTAATGCAATATTTGTGGATTAGCGTCATTATTGATTTTGTTATTTTTAAAAACAAACCAAGTATAATTCAGCTAGTAGCCGTTATTGTGATTATTTTGGGTAGTAGTTTAGCTGCAGGTATTTTTAATCAAGATATTAACTTAAATTTGACAGGTTGTTTTTTTGGTTTTTTAGCAGCGCTGATGTATTCGCTGTTTATCAGCACTAGCAGCAATATTGGTAATGAGCTACCTAAACTCGAAAAAAGTGCGTTAATGATTACTGGCGCATGTATTATTACGTTTTTAATTTTTCCACCTTTGTTTTTCTTCAAACTTGAGATTAACGATAAGCTATATCAATTAGGATTTTTATTAGCATTACTTGGAACTGTACTGCCTCCTTTTTTATTTTCAGTGGGGATCCCTAGAATCGGAATTTCATTAAGCGCTATATTATCAGCGGCAGAACTGCCTGTCGCAGTGACTTGTTCATATTTTTATTTGCAAGAATCGGTCCATTTTAATCAATGGATTGGGGTCGGTATTATTCTATTGGCAATTGCTTTGCCGAACTTAATGCATATCAAAAAATACGACTGATTTTAGGTTATTGGGCAGGCAAAAATCCTGCCTATTAATTTGCTAATATGATCAAATTACAAAATAATAAAATAAAAATACCTAAAGGTATTGAAAATCGAGTCAATCATCACTATATCTATAACCTGATTATAAAGCTTGCTAATATTGCTCGTTTAACCAAAATAAGGAATTTGATGAGCCATCTTGCATTTAATAGCTTTAATACTCAAATAGGTTAAAATTTATTATGGTAGATTTTTCACCGTTATAGCGTATTTGTTGGTAACATTTTAAGAAGATCTCTTGAACCAAAAGGTTAAATCTAGCAAAATTATTGAACTCTCCAAAATAAAATTTGTCTTATAAGGGAGTGGCTTTTGTTAAATGGTATTCATTGACTGTTTTAAATATTCAGCCATTCGTTTATTGAGATGTTTTATTCTAGTATAAAGTGTTTTGTCGTATTGATCACACTTCGTAATTAGCCTTTAAATAAGGCTTACAAGTAAATAAGACTATTTGTTACAGTCTAATCGTTTTCCCGATAGTAGCAGTTTCTAGTGGTGTTTTATTTGTTAAGCTTTTGTGCTTTTAAATTTAAATTGATTAATTTAAATATCTAATAGTAAGGATCATTAAATATTTGAAATTTTGTTTATTTTTATATTTAAGCATTATGTTAACCTGAAATATTTTACATAAAAAGTAACAATCGATTTTCGTTATTGAATGATCTTGTTACCTTTTTATCCTAATTAAAAAGGAAGTTACAGAATGAAGACATATAAAAAACCTTTATTTACCTTAGTACATAATAACGATTCAATACCTGAGCACAGAACACTAGCTTATTTAGATCCAACATTAAATTATTATACTGATCATATTGATGAGATTATTGCTTTGCGTGTTAAGGAACTTAAATTACATCATTCTGAATATAGAGAGTATCACGATGGCAATAAGGTCAATAAAGGGGAGTTTTCTTTTGTTTTTCACGAAATATTTGAGTCAGAACATCATAAAAAACAAATTGGCATGCTAAAAGATGACCTCGCCATTGCCAAAGAGTCAAATAAAATAAAGGAATTACTAAATACTAGGATAAAAGAAATCGCTAATGTTTATCCTGAATTACAATTTAATTTTAATGATATGCAAGTTTTACCGACTAAAGTAAAAGAGTACCTTTTTGCTCCACCTTTAATCTTAACTGAAGATAATTCCATTATGCTTTGGGATGATTAAATTTAACAATAACAAAAGTAATGACAAAAATCACGGTATTGATTGAATTTGGAATCCATACTTGGACGCTAGATATCGACAGAGCTTGAGGAGATATCATAGTTATCAACAATAATTAGCCTTTCATAGGGGGCGATGGTAGTATTTTTGCATGAAAAACGCATTAGTTGCCAACTCGGTTGCCCTCTCATGCTGGGGCAACCTCTTTGACTACTTAATTTAAATAAACATGTCCTCGGATTAAACGCTAAAATTTAAGGGTAGACACACATTCCGTACGCAGTTTGGTTAGGCTTTCTTGTTTTAACCTGACCTCCAACCGCGGTGACAACAAGCTGGTTACCTGCTACTACATCGCTTGTCCAGTATGCATTATCTGATGGTAAACCTACTAAATCTGTGTATTCCATCGCGTACCCCCACTCGCTAAGCAAGCCGCCACCAATTCGTCGATGGTAATGATTGCCAACTGAGGATGGTTTGGCACTTTGACAACTGCTGTGCAGACCAGTACAGTTTGCGTTGGTGACATCTTTAACCTGTATAACTCTATAACCTAATGCCTTACACCAGTTTTCATGTGAAGAGAATAAAGCAAATCTGTCTCCACGATTGACAAACCACTTTTGCAATACAAATCCATATTTGATCACTGCTTTGCCACTGCGATCGTAACCGACTAATTCGAATGTCTGAGGTAAGTTTGGTTTGCTAATTGAGTTTCGATTTCCATTCACCGTTGGACCAGTTAATGTAATTCGCACACTGCTACCTGTCGCATTGGGTTTCATGTTAACAGTTATACCTGCATTATTGATAGTTGGCCAATTTAGTCGACTACTACCTTCTATGTATAAATCAAAGAATAAACCATTAATCCCCGTAGTCGGAAAGTTACCAGATGAGATAAACCCCTTATCTGGATTCCACATACCTGCTGGGCCAGCGAACTGATTTATGTCTAACTCTAAATCTCCTGCCTTAATATAGCAGACTTTAGGAGTTAAAATCGGGGTGATGAAGTAACTTACAGAACCAGCGCTGAAAGTACTTCTATTAGGAACACCGTACTGTGTCATTAACATACCATTGGTGTTGCTTAACACCATTTTATAAGGCGCTCCGCAAATATCTAAGGCATGATTGCGACTAACTTTTTGATTATGTCTATCTGTGAGATTAATACTTAAACTACCTGTTGCAGTTAAACCACTTTCTCCCTGTCCATCACCATCATCATCACGCCAGAAGTTATAGGAGCCATTAATTAGTTCCTGTAATTCTATTGAGTCTGTTGATGTTGGAACAAACATGCCAACATTAGCCAAGGTCTCGCCAGCATTAGGTAAGACTATGGGATTAGCCGCGGTTGAAGTATTTGTTGCTGGCGTGATAGTGGTGCCATCTGATAAGGTGATACTTAACAGCTCTTCCGTCGTGGTAGCTTTAGTTTTACCACCATCAAACGTTAAATACGGTGCTGAACCTTGAATTATATTTGTTGTAGTAGCCGATAACGCTTGTGTATTTAATGAATACGACAATAACAATAACATGGTCAAGGTAAATAAGTAACATTGTGAGCATTTATATAATTGTAATCGCGGCTTTAGTTCGAAACATAGCCACTTGTTAACATTTATTAAAAAGTATTTGCGACAATTTTGTGTATGTTTATTAAATAAGTGGGTGGTACAAATAATGCCTGATAGGTATTTAGAAACATTTAAAACATAATGTTGCCAAATTTGATAAAAAAAGTTGTACTGCATAACATCCTATATTTCAATTTTTTTCCTGATAAATCGTTTTTATATTCGCTTTTTAACCAATTACAGTTTAATTATACGAATCAACGGCAGTATAACGTTAAAAAAAAATTTATCTACCTTTTTATATAAAAATTTTTTAAATAAAATTTAAAATAAAATAACAAACATTTGTAAACAGTTTATATATAGGAATTACTCGTGTTGTTTGCAGTAATTTGAGAAACTACTAAAAAACAAACTAAAGAGTATTTATTCGGATAACGGACGTGAATATTAAGACACTGGCAAATATCTATTTGTTAAAACAGATAACAACCAATCGAATAAATTAGAAATTTACTAGACCAACCCACAGACGAATGGGAAAACTGGAAAAGTATAATACGCACTTTAGTGGAGATACAGCATAATCAGCCAATATTAGAAGATTCAAAAAATAGAAAGCCAAAGCTTAAGCGATTTTCGGTAAAACGCCTTATGAGTTTTTGGAGGGTTTTGATCATGAAGCATTTTTCCGCATATAAACGTTTAAAATAAAAAATAATCAGTCAGCCTCACCAAAATATTAAATAACGCACACATTTATCGTTTTGTAATTTCGTTAATATTGTTCTGGCGACACCGTTGGCTGAAATAATAACATTATACTTTGGGACAACTAAAAAAGGATGCTTTTAACAATAATGAATCAAAGCGATAATTTACAGGATTAAAATCCTGTAAATTATTTTAGTTTAAGTGACTTATTATTTGTAACTGATTAATTAATTATGTTCTTACTTGATAATTAATTATTAAAAGCGCTTTCGCCATGGCTATTGATGTCAAGACCTTCCCGTTCGTGTTCTTCTGACACCCTTAAGCCAACACAAACATCTGCAATTTTATAAGCAATATAAGCCACCGCCGTTGTCCAAATTACGCAGGTAATAACACTCATCAATTGGATCCCTACTTGACTTACCATTGTGATACCTTCTGCATAACCAACTCCCCCAAGAGATTCTGATGCAAAAATACCCGTCAATATACAACCAACAATACCACATACGCCATGCACACCAAATACGTCACATGTATCATCAACTTTTAGCATTCTTTTGAGTGTTGATACTCCCCATACTCCTGCAAATCCACAAATAAAACCAATTAACATTGCACCACCAACACCAACAAGGCCGGCAGCAGGTGTTACGCCAACTAATCCAGCTATCACACCTGATGCAGAACCAAGGCATGATGGCTTGCCCCGTAAAAACCATTCAGCTAATGTCCATGCTAAAACTGCAGCTGCAGTTGCAGCAACCGTGTTAATAAAGGCTAAACCTGCGATTTCATCAGCATGTGTTGATGAGCCGGCATTAAAACCAAACCAACCAATATAAAGAATTGCAGCACCAAGATAAACATAAGGCAAGTTAAATGGTTTTAGTGGTTCACGATTATAACCAAGACGATTTTTAATTAAATAAGCACCAACAATTCCAGCAATCGCTGCGTTAATATGTACTACAGTACCACCGGCAAAGTCGAGCGCACCTTCATCACCTAAAATTCCGCCCCCCCATACCATATGAGCCATAGGAATATATGAAAATGTAAACCATAACACCATAAAAATTAATACGGCTGAAAAGCGAATTCTTTCTGCGAAAGCGCCTGGAATTAAACAGCAGGTAATACAAGCAAATGATCCTTGAAATGCGACCCATATGAGTTCATAAATTGATCCTGACACATCCGTAATGCCAATGCCTGTTAATAAAAAATGGTTAAAGTTACCATAAAACCAATTTCCTTCACCAAAGGAGAGTGAATAACCATAAGTAATCCATAACACGGCAATAAGTGAAAAAGTTACAAGAATTTGAGATAACATTGATAGTACATTTTTGGAACGTAATAAACCGCCATAAAACAAAGCAATACCGGGAACAGACATAAAAAGTACTAAAGCAGTACAGATCATCATAAATCCATTATCAGCTTTATCGACTATGGCAACTTCATTTGCAAAAGCGGAACTTGAAAATAAAATCGCTAAAGAAAAAATAATTTTTTTTGACATAATGATATCCTTAACAATAAATCAAAGTGCTGAGTCGTCGGTTTCGCCTGTACGTATACGTACCACATGATCAAGTGAGGTAACAAAAATTTTGCCATCACCAATTTTGCCCGTATGTGCTGCTTTAGCCACGGTACTAATGACTTCGTCAAGCTGATCGTCGCTAATAGCTAAGTCAATTTTAACTTTAGGTAGAAAATTGACATTATATTCGGCGCCACGATATAGCTCAGCATGACCTTTTTGTCGTCCAAAACCTTTGACTTCGGTAACGGTTAATCCTGTAATGCCTATATTGGATAAGGCTTCTCGAACTTCTTCTAATTTGAAAGGTTTTATTACTACAGTAACTAATTTCATCAATTGCTCCTAATAAATATGAAATACAACACAATTACTGCAAAGATCATGCCAAAAATAGATAACTTCGCATAATTTAAGTAGAATTGATAAGAGAAATGGAAGTGAGCCGTTATAAAAGTTCAAGCTTATTGATTGAATTTAATTGATTAAAGATATAAACAATAAAAGTCTGCTTTGATATATTGTCACTTAGCTATGCACTAATATGGTGCCAATGTGTATCATTGGTGCCAAGCAATTATACTCAATTAGGATATCGTGCAAATTAGAATGTCACCATTAGTTTACGATATTCGTCATAAGCAAAGTGGTCAGTCATACCGCTAATATAATCTTGTAGTAAGCGACATCGGTAATAAAATTCCATGCAAGCAAAGTTTGCTTCATCTGGCTTAAGTTTGCTAATTGCTTGCTCATAAGCAGCGCAATGTTTTGAAGATAATTTATGATATAAGCGCGTTTCAATAAGATAATCCTTGTGATGTTTGTTCTCAACCAATTTTAAAAAATCATCGGTAGGCATATCAAGCAGTGGGCTATAAATATCGAGTAATCCGCTAATAATTCGGTATCCTTGAAGTTCGATATTTTCGACCGATTCATGATTAAACACATGTTTAAAGCCGACTGTTTTAAAAATATTAAGTAATTTATATTCTGCACCATTATCTTCAAGTAAAGCATGATTAAACGAGCCACAATAAATGGCTTCAATATTTTCAATAACGCGCTCGGCTGCATGTGGTACCAGTCTACCTATGGTGTTGACTCGCAGATACATAAAAAACTGATCGATGCCAATTGCATCAAATTCATTCTGTGCTAGGTTTTCATAAGGGCGTTTAACTACTGTATCAAACAAATCACCTTTTTTAATTGGACCCCATGCTTCTGCTAGATAGGTGTAAAGCTGTTTTACTGTTAGGATTTTTTTTTCAACAGCATCTTCAAGATCGGCAATACAATATGAGATATCGTCGGCCGCTTCCATAATGTAAGTTAATGGATAACGATGAAATGGTTTGATATCAAGCTGTTTGTAAAGTTCTTCAATAAATGGTTCTTCTGATAAATAATAGCCCGGTTTTTTCATTAAGTAAGAAAATTCAGCAGGCACCTGATTTGACCAATAAGCTGGTTTAGAATATTTAAGAATCGAGGCAATTTGTGAATAAGTTAAATTGAGACGTAATATGGAATGAACTAAACGAATTGCTTGTGCGTTACCTTCAAAATTTGATAAATCTTGGCGAATTTTGGTTTTAATTTCTTTTATTTTGTCATCATCGTTATCATTGATTTCAAGAACTGGATAAAGTGTAGATTTGCCAAGACCTAAGCGTTGTGTAAACCATTTATTAATGGCGGCCTCACCAAAGTGACCAAATGGAGGATTACCAATATCGTGCATTAGACAAGCCATTTCAACTAGGCTTTCGATCGCCATTATGCAATTATCAAGTCCATATTTTTTTAATTTTCCTACTTTGCCAAGGCGATTGATAATTTCTTTGACAATGTAACGACCGACTTGTTGCACTTCCATAGAGTGAGTAAGCCTCGTTCTAACCACTGAATTCCGTTCTAATGGAAAAACTTGCGTTTTTTGTTGTAGGCGACGAATAGCTGCTGAATTAATGATGCGGCCACGATCACTTTCAAAACAACGTACTATTGAGTATTCATCAGATAGTGATTCACGCTGTTTGCTAGCATAACGTTGATAATTGATTTTTTGATTAAAGTTGATCATGGTCTATCTCTAATTTCATCGTCTTAACCAGTTTAGTTTGCTAAATTGTTATAATTTTTGCTCTGCCCATTCAATACTTTTTTGATAATCATTAGGCAATAGAGGTATTAGATTTTCTAACGCTTTTAATAATTGACTAGACTGGCTATGAGTTAAGTTTAAATGCCCTACTTTACGCCCTGCTCTGACCTCTTTTTCGTACCAATGCATATGTACCAAGTCGATAGATAGCCAATTAAGATTTAATTCTGTACCAATTAAGTTAACCATAACTGATGGCGCAAAAACATCTGGCTTAGGAAGTGGTAAATCTAATATGGCACGAAGATGCAATTCAAATTGGCTTATCGAAGCACCATTTTGTGTCCAATGACCACTATTATGTACCCGTGGAGCCAGTTCATTAATTAGTAATTTATCACCAACAATGAAGCATTCCATTGCCATTACGCCAATATAATTCAATTTATGCATAATGGCAGATAGCATTTTTTCGGCTTGTGTTTGCAATAAAGGGAATTGGTTTGGTAGCACAACACTCATTTTTAAAATGCCATCTTGGTGTAAATTATTGGTAAGCGGGTAAAATACCGTTTGACCTTTTGCATTACGCGCGCCCACTAATGACATCTCTTTTTCAAATGGAATAGCCTGCTCAACAATTGCGTTTTGATAAATGTCGTCTGGGACGGTGATTGGATGATTAACAGCTATACGCCATTGTCCTCGTCCGTCATAACCACCCGTTCGACGTTTAACAATTAGTAGATCACCCAGTTCAGTAAATAAAGTTGGCCAATCTTGAGAATGATTAAGCGTAAACCATTTAGCTGTGGGTAAACCAAGTTCATCAAGCAGCTGTTTTTGAGTTAAACGGTCAGCAATAAGCGGAAAAACATCTCGATTAATAAAATGAGGATGCTTAGCTAAAATTTGCGTAAAAGGGGTATCTGACCATCGTTCAATTTCGGCTGTGATCACTGACTGTTGATATGGAATAGTAGCAGGATCTGCATCTAATCCAACAGGATAAACTTTAATACCTAACGGTTCTCCCGCTTGTTTAAGCATTCGCCCTAGTTGACCATTACCTAATACACAAACAGATTGAGTTTTCATATTATGCATCCACTCTTGGATCTGGGTGATTTAACACTTCATCAGTTTGAGTTAATCGCCATGTTGATAAGCGTTGATAAATATCTTGATCGTGTAAAGCAAGAATTTGCGCAGCAAGTAATGCTGCATTAGCCGCACCAGATTTACCTATAGCTAAAGTGCCAACAGGAATGCCCTTAGGCATTTGAACAATAGAATAAAGACTATCAACACCATTTAATGCAGCACTTTGTACCGGGACACCTAATACAGGAACAAGCGTTTTAGCGGCTAACATACCGGGCAAATGAGCTGCACCGCCAGCGCCAGCGATGATCACATCATAGCCTTTTTGTTTAGCATCTTCAGCAAAGCGAAATAACTTATCGGGTGTACGGTGTGCTGAAACGATTTCAACATGATAAGGAATAGTCAACGCATCAAGGATATCAGCGGCATGCTGCATAGTGCTCCAATCACTTTTGGAACCCATGACAATGGCAATTCTAGGTTGAGTGTGCATAACAAATGTTTGAATAATGAAAAATAAGATGTACGCAAAGTATACACTAAATTTCAGTTGATGGGGATAGTTATGGGAGATATCAATTAACAATAAAGATGCCCGATATTCGTTAGGAGGAAAGCATAATCAAAATAATACCGCCGATATAGTAAAGAGTATCGGCGGTAATTGAAGCGTCAGCTTTTTACTGCTGCCACGATTTTAATTTCGATCAGATATTCTTTTTTCATTAATCCAGCTTGCACAGTACAACGAACAGGTGCACTACCCTTGGCTACCCATTCGTCCCATGCTTTATTTATTGCGACAAAGTCACTTTTATTCACTAAAAATAATGTCGCATCCAATATATGTAATTTATCGCTGTTAGCTCGAGCTAATAGTTTATCAATTTCTGCTAATGCACTTTGGGTTTGAATATAAGCGTCATTTTCAAGCTCGGTAGGAACACTTGTGTAATAAATCACGTTATTATGAATCACAGCTTCAGACCAGCGATCATCGGGATCAATTCGAGTTATTGCCATCATATTTTCCTTGTTAAATGCATCATTAAGACACTTTAATAAAATCCGCACGCAATTTTTTTATTTCATCACGCAGTACGCCCGCTTTTTCAAATTCAAGATTTTGAGCAGCTTCATACATCATTGTTTCAAGTTCTTTCACTTTTGCCTGTACATCTTTAACAGAAACATACTGATACGGTTTACCGGGTTCAAACGCGTGTACTTTGGCTGTTGATTTCTTGGTACTTAAACCCGCCTCTAATACATCTTTAATTTCTTTGCGTACTGATTTCGGCGTGATGCCATGTGCTACATTAAAATCTTCTTGTTTTTGACGACGGCGAGCAGTTTCATCAATCGTTTTTTGCATAGCCGGCGTAATTTTATCTGCATATAATATCGCTTTACCATGCTCGTTTCGAGCGGCACGCCCTACGGTTTGAATTAGCGAGCTTTCTGAACGTAAAAAACCTTCACGGTCAGCGTCTAATATTGCGATTAGCGAGACCTCGGGTATATCTAACCCTTCTCGAAGTAAGTTAATCCCAACTAACACATCGACTTTACCTAAACGTAAATCTCGGATAATTTCCATTCTTTCAACCGTATTAATATCTGAATGCAAATATTTGACATTGATATTATGTTCCGACAAATAATCGGTTAAATTTTCTGCCATACGTTTAGTTAGTGTGGTTACCAAAACACGCTCTTCGTTGTTAATTCGAATTTTGATTTCAGATAATAAATCATCCACCTGAGTAGTAACAGGGCGAACTTCGATAATAGGATCTAATAGTCCGGTAGGTCTAACCACTTGTTCAATAATTTCGTTACCTGATTTCTCAATTTCGTATTTGGCTGGCGTTGCTGATACATAAATGGTTTGTGGCATAATATTTTCGAATTCTGCAAACTTTAAAGGCCTGTTATCTAGTGCTGATGGTAAACGAAAGCCGTATTCAACCAAATTAAGTTTTCGCGAACGATCGCCATTATACATTGCGCCTATTTGTGGAATCGCAACATGTGATTCATCAATAAATAATAATCCGTCGGGTGGCAAGTAATCAAATAACGTTGCTGGCGGATCACCTGGATTGCGCTGGGCCAAAAAGCGGGAGTAGTTTTCTATCCCTGAACAATAACCTAGCTCAGTCATCATTTCAATATCAAAGAGTGTTCGCTGAGTTAAACGTTGTTCTTCCAGTAGACGATTGTTATCTAACAATACTTTTTGGCGTTCTTTCAGTTCTTGTTTAATTTGCGCAATAGCATTTTCCATAATGTTTCTTGGCGTTACATAGTGTGTTTTTGGATAGATAGTGATCCGTGATACTTCATTGATGCTATTACCTGTCAGAGGATCAAACATAACAATACGATCGACTTCGTCATCAAATAGCTCTACGCGTACAGCAAGTTCGTCTGAGTCCGCAGGGAAAATATCAATGACATCCCCTCGAACACGAAACGTACCACGGCTAAAACCTATTTCGTTACGAGTGTATTGTAATTCGGCCAAACGAGTTAAAATTGAGCGCTGATCGGTTATGGTGCCCTTTGTTAAGTGTAATATCATTGACATATAAGTTTCTGGCGCACCTAAGCCATAAATTGCCGATACCGATGCTACGATCACAACATCGCGTCGTTCAAGGAGCGATTTCGTCGCTGAAAGACGCATTTGCTCTATATGTTCATTGATTGATGCATCTTTTTCAATAAATGTATCAGTTGAAGGCACGTAGGATTCAGGTTGATAGTAATCGTAATAAGATACAAAATACTCAACCGCATTTTCAGGAAAAAAGGCCTTCATTTCGCCATACAATTGGGCTGCCAATGTTTTATTGGGCGCTAAAATGATTGTTGGTCGGTTATGCGTAGCAATGACATTGGCCATAGTAAACGTTTTACCTGAACCCGTTACGCCCAACAATGTTTGATGTGCTATCCCATCTACAATATTTTGATTAATTTTTCTTATTGCTTCAGGTTGATCACCAGCAGGCTTAAATTCGGAACATAATTTAAATTTTTTCATTACATCACAACCAATATTTTACCTATTAATAAAAATTATCCCCAAAAGGACTTGACCTTTTAAAATCTTCTATTTTTCGTTCAATTGTCTTTTTTATAAATAAAAAAGACAACAAATTTATGACTTGATTTACGATAACATATTGATAAAAAACAAAAAACAATTTAATGATTAACTTACAATCAAATCAAGAAAAATCCTGTTCTTGACTGAGGTTAGCGCTTTTTTCAATAAACTACTCACAGAGTTATCCACAGGTAACGGGGATAACTTCATAAGTATAGCCTTTATAGGCTTTTTTCAATTATCAAGACAATTTTTGTCCCAAAAAAACTTTTATTTTGGATGGTTTTTCCTATTTTTAAACTTCTTTTAATAGGTTTAATTAATCTATTTGTTTAGCTGTTCAAATTGATATTGATAGCTATCATCAAAGTCACGAATGAAAGTTAATCGATGAGTGATGCATTTAGGAGCATCTTCTGCGTGATGAGACACAAAGAGTAACTGAGTATGTCCTTCACTAATTAAACGATCTATCCAGCGTTTGACTAATTCTCGATTAAGATGATCGAGTCCTTGCAAGGGCTCATCTAAAATAAGCAACGTTGGATGTTTGACCAAAGCTCTGGCAATCAACACTAATCGTTGTTGTCCCCAAGAGAGTGATTGAAAAGGTTTATCTGCTTGCGCTTGTAAACCTAACAACTGTAACCATTCATCAGCTAATTTAGCTTGTCTATCACTGGTAGTTTGATAGATACCAATCGAATCAAAATAGCCAGACAATAACACTGTTTTAACGCTAGAACTAACGCGGTAATCCAAATGTAAGCTACTACTGACATAGCCAATATGGCGTTTAATATCCCAAATCGTTTCACCCGAACCACGTTTACGACCAAATAAAGTAAGGTCATTGCTATACCCTTGCGGGTGATCACCTGTAATTAAACTTAATAATGTTGATTTCCCTGCACCATTAGGCCCAACAATGTGCCAATTTTGTTTGGCCTTTACTTGCCATGTTAACCCATTAATTATTGCTTTATCATCATAATAAACATAGCCATTATTTAATGTGACTCGATCTAATTGATCCGCTAATTCCATGGGTGATTCGTCTGCTTCTGGTAATGGCTTATTAAGAATATTTTCTAAATTCGCTAATTGCTTAATTGTTGCATCGTTTAATATTGTGCTCTTTGTATCAATTTTCAATAGCTGGCAATCAGCTAATATACCAATATTTTCGATAAAATCAGGAATTTCATTAAATCGATTTAAAACAAGGACAATAGTGATACCCTGCTTAGCAAGGTCCGCAAGTATTTGTGCTAAATTTGCACGAGATGCCACATCTAAACCATCAAAAGGCTCATCTAATATCAGAAAATCAGGCTGCTGCATCAAAACTCGGCAGATTAAGGCTTTGCGAGTTTCACCGGTTGATAAATATTTGAAGCGTTTAGTTAATAGGTGTTTAATTCCAAGTTGTGTTGCTAATTGTTGACAAAGTACTTGATTAAAATTATTTTCTTGAATGATTTGCTCAGTGGTTAGTCCAGTATCATTTTCACCTTCGCTTAGCATATCTGTATTATTACGCTTCCATTCATCATCAATCAGTTTTTGTAATTGTTCAAACGATATATGAGCTATAGATTTAAATTGATTGATAACGTTACCAGATAATAATGTTTGCTCACCTGCCAACGCTTTAACTAGTATAGATTTACCACTACCATTACGTCCCACAAAAGCAACATGCCCTCCTTGCTTGATTGCCAACGATTCAATGATAAAAACTTGGTAATCACTAATTTTAAACTGTGCGTTTTCTATTTGTAGCATGATAACCTCATATTGCTAAACTAATGTTGCAACAATAATATGTTGTGGATTAATAAATAACTTAGTTTGTTTACCTACATTTAGAGCAGCTTGTTCAACTTCTTTAACTAATTTACTAGCATAAAGTACAATGCCAGAAGATAATGAAAAAGCAATTTCACTCCATTTGCCATCTGTTGTGATCTTTTCAACAGTAACCGACAAGAGATTCTTATTCGCGTTCTCTTTTGTATTTACCCATTCAATCAGCGGGGCTTTAATTAGCAACAAGACTGTTTTATCAGTACTCAACTTTAACCGTTCAATACTTGGCTGAGTAATGTACGCTGTTAACTCAGTTTGGTTATCACTGAGCAGTACAGTAATAAAACCAGCAACATCACTTGCGTGAATTTGCTTAACAGTGCCATATAACTGATTTCGAGCACTGGTCTGCAATGACAATCTTGCAGTAGTTTTTAAAATATCATCTAATGGGACTTTGTCATCACTCAGTATGTTAAATGCATTTTGTTGCAACTGAGTTAATAGATCATAAAGTTGAATGAACCTAACAGCATAAGCACTGAGCTTTGTGCCTCCACCATTTTTGCCACCAATTGCGGTAATTAAAAAAGGATTAGGTGCTAATTTGTTAATTTCATTGATAGCATCCCACGCTGTTTTATAACTAACGCCAATTTGCTTGGCAGCCTGACTTAATGAGCCAGTCTGTTCAATTGCTTTTAACAGTGCAATACGTCGTGGATCAGTAAATAACTGTTGCTGAATATTCAATGTCAATAAAATTTCAGGAGAAAACATAATTTAACACCATGAAGAACCAACTAATCAATTTGGAGGAGATAAGAGTGTTTATTGTAGACGCTTTTTCATATTCATTCAAAACAAGTTAAAAACATCATTGATTGTTTTGTGACGTCTATTTAATTGTACTTTATGAATAAATTTTGCTAATATCGGTATGTTTTTTTTTATATAACGAATGGGTGGTTAATGGAAATGTTCTATTACAACCGAGGATTTTAACAATATTAATAACCCAAATTAACCTACTTTTATTGTGAGGAAAAAATGAAAAAATTGATTGGAGTTGTTGGGGCTATAGTACTGATGGCGATAACCTTTTTTACATCAGCTGCTGAGAAAATAACTGTATTTGCCGCTGCCTCATTGACAAATGCAATACAAGATGTCGCTACCGCTTATAAAGCTGAACATAAAGACGTGGATATTGTGTTTTCTTTTGCTTCATCATCAGTATTAGCAAAACAAATTGAACAAGGTGCACCTGCCGATATCTTTATGTCAGCCGATCAAAAGTGGATGACTTACCTTATTGAGCATAATATAGCGAAAAATAAACAAGACTTATTAAAAAATGGATTAGTGCTTATTGCCCCAAAAAGTTCACCATTAGATAACGTCTTAATCAATAACAATACCAATTGGCAAGCAATTTTACCTAAAGACGAAAGAATTGCCATTGGTGATCCAGATCATGTTCCTGCGGGGCTTTATGCAAAAGAATCTCTCTCTAATTTAGGCGTATTTGACAAATTATTACCACAATTTGCCCCTGCTAGCAATGTGAGGGACGCTCTGATGTTAGTTGAGCATAACGAAGCCGCCCTTGGCATTGTCTACAGCACCGATGCCAAAGTAAGCGATAAAGTGAAAATTATAGGGGCTTTCCCTGCAGATACATTTAGGTCTATTGAATACCCAATCACGTTATTAAACTTAAAAGCAAGTGACTTTTATCAATATTTAAACTCACCACAAGCTAAAGCCATTTTTGAAAAATATGGATTTATAACTAAGTAACTTAACAACAAGTGAGTGATCTGATACAAATATGTTATTAACCGAATTTGAATGGCAAACATTACTACTTAGTTTAAAAATAGCCACTGCAGCAATTGGCTTTAGTTTACCAATAGGTATTTTGACCGCTTGGATATTGGCACGCTGTCAATTTTTTGGTAAATCGCTATTTGATAGCATTGTTCATCTTCCTCTTGTTTTGCCACCGGTAGTATTAGGTTATGTATTGTTAATAACCATGGGGCGACGAGGTGCGATTGGTGAGTGGTTAACTCAAAATTTAAATATCAGTTTTAGCTTTAATTGGCAAGGTGCAGCTTTAGCTTCAGCAGTGGTTGCATTTCCACTCATGGTACGTTCTATTCGCTTAGCCATTGAATCGATTGATATACGACTTGAACATGTGGCTCGCACCCTTGGTGCCCATAAATGGCGAGTATTTCTAACTATCACTTTACCTTTAGCCTTTCCGGGTATTTTAATGGGAATCGTGCTAGGCTTTGCTCGTTGTTTAGGAGAATTCGGTGCAACAATTACATTTGTATCAAATATTCAAGGTGAAACTCGGACCTTACCACTCGCAATGTACACGATGCTACAAATCCCTGATGGTGAACATAGCGCCTTACGGCTGTGTATCATTTCAATTGTACTGTCAATCATTGCACTTTTTTTATCAGAATTGTTAAATCGATGGCATAAGAAGAAGCTAACAGGATAATCATTATGTTAAAAATACAGGTTAGCAAACAACTTGCTTCGTTTTCGTTCCAATTCAATCATGCGATAGATTGCCAAGGTATTACCGCTATTTTAGGCGTTTCAGGATCGGGAAAATCAACGCTAATCAACCTTATTAATGGATTAATTAACCCCGACCAAGGTTATATTAAACTCAATAGCACACCACTGGTTGATTGCGATAAACGCCTATTTGTTGCCCCAGAAAATAGGCAGATCAGTACTGTATTTCAAGATCCATTACTCTTTCCTCATTATAAAGTGATTAAAAACCTAACTTATGGAACTAAACACTTCAATCCTTCAAAATTTGACGAAATAGTGAATGTGCTTAATATTCGTCCATTATTAAATCGCTATCCCGCAATGTTATCGGGCGGCGAAAAACAGCGGGTGGCAATCGGTCGAGCACTATTGACTAATCCTTTATTACTATTGATGGATGAACCACTTTCCGCCCTTGATATGCCCAGAAAAAAAGAGCTATTAACATATATCGATAAGTTAGCCAATGAGTTAAATATACCGATTATTTATGTAACACATAATATTAATGAAGTTAAAAAGATAGCCCATAATGTGGCCATTTTAGATCAAGGCAAGCTGATTGAGTTTGGTAAAGTCGAGCATGTTTTACAAAGTGATTATTTAAAAGAATGGTTATAAAGAGCTAAAGTATTACTATTTTGTTCTTGTTTGATATATGTCACACCATCATGCCATGCCCCCAGCACTATACGAGTTGCACGGTTGCCTTCAATTTGAAAATAGTGTGTTGCAGGTTTGTGGGTATGACCATGCACCATAATATCTGCATTATGTTCTATCATCACTTCCACTACCGCTTGTTGATTTACATCCATAATAAATTCAGATTTAGTCTGATTATGCAGACTACTTTTTTGCCGCAACTTAGCTGCAATTTTAAGCCGAACAAAGCGCGGAAGTAATAAAAACAGTTTTTGTAACCATCTATTATGCATAGCTTTTCGAAATTTTTGATATTGAAGATCGTCAATACATAATAAATCGCCATGTAAAAAAACAATATTTTTTTCTTGATTGGGCAAACAGTTAATTTCTGGCAATAAAATCATATCGCACTGCTGAGCATATCTTTTACCTAACAGAAAATCACGATTACCATGCACAAAATATTTTTTGATATGACGTTTTGATAAGGCTTGTAATGCCAGTGCAGTTTGTTGTTGTATATTGGTTTTAACATCATCACCAACCCAATAGTCAAACAAATCACCTAAAATATACAGTTCGCAATTATCGGGTAGTGTATTTAAAAAAGACAGAAAGCCTGCGGTTATACCCATATAACCATCAGGCTCATTATCGGCTAGATGAATATCAGCGATAAAATAACGAACAGGATTACTCAACCGTAACACTCGTAATAATGACATCTTCTACAGGGACATCTGAATGCATACCGCTACGCCCTGTTTTAACGACTTTGATTTTATCAACAACGTCAAGCCCATCAACAACTTGCGCAAAAACACAATAGCCATAGCCATTAACATCAGCAGAGCGGAAGTTAAGATAATCATTATCAACCACATTGATAAAAAATTGTGCTGTTGCAGAGTGTGGATCTGATGTGCGAGCCATCGCTAAAGTGCCACGATCATTTTTTAGTCCGTTATCCGCTTCATTTTTTATTGGTGATTTTGTTTTTTTCTGTTTCATACCAGGTTCAAATCCGCCACCTTGAATCATGAAATTATTAATAACACGATGGAAGATTGTGTTGTTGTAAAAACCGTCTTTGCAATATTCAACAAAATTTTTAACGGTTTCTGGCGCCTTATCGTCAAAAGTTTTGATTTTAATATCACCTAAATTAGTGTGAAATATAATCATAACAGATTCCTTTTTTTATTTAATATACATATTTAGAGTAAAAGTAAGCCTTAATCAATTTGACTTACTTACTAAATTTTTCACAGGCTTCAAGGGTGTTACTCATCAACATAGCAACAGTCATTGGACCAACACCGCCAGGCACTGGCGTTATCCAACCGGCCCGTTTAACGGCATTCTCAAAATCCACATCGCCAGCTAATTTACCATCTGGCAGACGATTGATACCAACATCAATAACAATTGCGCCTGGTTTTATCCACTCACCCTTAACATAATTAGGAATGCCAACTCCTGCAACAACAATATCCGCATTACTCACATGTTTAGCTAAATCAACAGTACGGCTATGAGTAATGGTTGTTGTACAACCTAATAACAATAATTCTAATGCCATTGGACGACCTACAATGCTTGAAGCCCCTACCACTGTTGCATTTAAGCCTGATAGATTTATACCTGTGGATTGCAGCATTTTGACCACTCCATAAGGAGTACATGGTCGTAAAATCGGATCACGTTGTAATAAGTGACCAATATTGTAAGGGTGAAAACCATCAACATCTTTACTTGGATTGATACGTTCAAGAACCTTGGTTTTATCAATATTATCAGGTAAAGGAAGTTGCACTAAAATACCATGCACATCTGATCGTTGATTAAGTTCATCAATTAATGCCAACAATTCATCAGTGGTCGACGTTGGGAAGTCATACGCAAATGAAATAAAACCCACATCATCACAAGCTTTTTGCTTATTTTTGACATAGATTTTTGATGCAGGATCTGAACCCACTTGAATTACGGCAAGCCCAGGAACAGATAGGCCTTTTTCAATACGTGTGTTAACTTTATTAGCAATGTCAGTTCGTATTTTTTGTGCTAATGCTTTTCCATCAATGATATGTGCAGTCATAAGCTTCCGTTTAGCTACCATAGTAAGGGCATCATTTTCGCAAAAGTTTTTATTAATGTCTATTTACTTATGAATAGATTGATTAAGTTGAGTTAATATTTCTTTGTATTGCGCATCAATATCGATAATCACAGAACAAATATGAGTATCAAAAGCTTTTAGTTTAGGTTTTTGAGCTTTCCATTCATTTTTGGAGATTTGTTTGATCGCCCCTAAATTTTTAAAAAAATCGAAATGCAAAATACTTCCACCAACAACATTATAAAAAATACGCTGACCGATATCTTCACCATCTTTTTTTAGATTATTGAAATTTTGGTAAGAAAATCGTGTATTGCCGTTTTCTGTAATAATTGAAGCATGTAACAACTTAACTAAACGTTTATATAATTTGTTTAATTCACTTTTTAGTTCGGTATCGTCGCTCAATTGATTTTTTATTGCCTGTTCAAAGGTCATTTTCACATCTAATAAAAGATTTAACGATTGTTGTTCTAATTGCGGTAACTGTTGGCGTAAATCTTGTTGAAATTTTGCCAGTTTTTTTTGTAATGGCGGATTAAGTGTTACTGATTGCTTATTTAAAATCACATTACCATTTGGTGTAATAGTTAAATCATTTTTTTTATTAAAAATATGCACACTTTCTTTGCTAATCGTAATATCATAACTAGGTTTAACTCCACACTCTTTTTTCGCAGCAAATACGGTGATAGGTAGTAATAAAGCAATCAATAACAATTTTTTCAGCATATTCATATCCAGCAAGTTAATTCATGCAGATTATAACGTCTATCAGGAAATAAATATAATAAACTTGAATATATGCTGTAGTTGAGAAACACACAAATCAAAGTCAACATATGTTATCTAGTTGATATTTTACAAAAAAACAGCAATTGAAAGGTATAAATCCCTCAAAAAAACGGAACAAAAAAACTTTAATAAAATCAATACCTTTTCTGAACGATTTTTATAGGGACAAAACCGTCTTTTCCGCAATTTTAATCATAAAACCTGATTGACTTTTCAAGCCTATTATCAATAGATATAATCTATTTAATTAACTATATTTAACCACTTTTTTTAAATTAAAAGTAACGTATAGTAATGATATATGTAAAACAACTTATTCGAGGTGACAAATGTATACTGTAATTTTTGGACGTCAAGGTTGTCCTTATTGTGTTCGAGCTAAAGAATTAGCTGAAAAACTTTCTCAAGAGCGTGATGATTTTTCTTATCGCTATGTCGATATTAATGTTGAAGGCATTACCAAAGAAGATCTTTCTAAAAGTGTAGGTAAACCTGTTGAAACTGTGCCGCAAATTTTTATTGATGAAAAACCAATCGGTGGCTGCACTGATTTTGAGGCCTATGCGAAAGAGCATTTAGGGCTTTATAAATAAAGCACCCCCTCATTTTAAGCAAAAAAAAGCCACATATAAGTGGCTTTTTGTTTTATATTATTGCCATTATCGTCCTGGCAACTTTTTCCAAGTCACTTCGTTACGTAAATAAGTTGGCTCTACATCTTCAACATTCACTAGCTTATTCTTTTGCCATTGATTCTTAGCAAGAACAACAAGATCTTGTGCATGAGGTAACAAGATATCGCTTTGTTTTATATCGTTAATCATATCAGGATAAGTTTGCCACCCCGTACCAGCACAATAATCATTTTGACTAATATGCTTCACTTTTTCGATTACTTTTTCAGGCTTAATAACACACTCAGCAATAACCGCTTGCCATTGCTCGTTAACGTAATGGTATTGACCTAAATAAACTTCGTTCATTCTAGCATCAATTGCGGCAATTACGTTTGTTGCTTGCGTTGTTCGATAAACACCTTGAGCCAAAGTCATCAGTGTTGATACACCTATCATAGGTTTATCAATACCTAACGCTAAACCTTGAGCCACGCCAATACCAATTCTAACGCCGGTAAAACTACCTGGACCTTGACCAAAAGCGATTGCATCAACTTGCGTAAGTGAACAGTCTGATTGTTTAAGAAGTCTATCAACCATCGGTAATATTTGTTTTGTATGATCACGAGCAGATAAAATAAAATCGTGAGTGATTTCGTTACGGTAAAGTAAAGCAACCGAACAAGCTTCTGTTGAGGTATCAATGGCTAAAATAGTACTCATGTTTTTTCCAAAATATTTTATCTATTATCATTTAGCTTTTAGTTATTAAAAAGTTTATAACTTTATTTATGTCCCGTGTTCTTGGTGAAGGTGGTAAGCTATTAATAAATGTTGCACCATAAGGTCGCATTACTAAACGATTATCACAGATGATAACCGCTCCACGGTCATTGTGATGGCGAATTAGTCGCCCTACACCTTGTTTTAAGGTGATTACCGCCTCTGGCAATTGTACATCATTAAATGCGTCCCCGCCCTGCATTTGACAATCTTCCATACGGGCTTTAATTAACGGATCATCAGGCGACGTAAACGGTAATTTATCTATAATAACACATGATAAAGTATCGCCTCTAACATCGATCCCTTCCCAAAAACTGCTCGTAGCAATAAGTAGCGCATTGCCCGTATGAATAAACTGTTCAAGCAATTTAACTTTACTGGTTTCACCTTGTACTAATACTGGTAATTTGGTTAATTCTCGAAACTGTTTAGCGAGTGCATTCATCATTGCATATGAGGTACACAAAAAGAAACAACGACCATTATTAGCTTCAATAACAGGCAACAAAATATTGGCTAATTTTTCAGCATTGCCTTGCTCATTTGGCGATGGAATATAACGTGGAACACACAAAATCGTCTGGTTAATATAATCAAATGGGCTTTCTAATATTAGTGAATCGGCATTTGTCAGCCCTAAGCGTTTAGTAAAATAATCTAATTGATTATCAACCGATAACGTTGCTGATGTAAAAATCCAACTGCCTTTTCGCTGTGTTAATAGTTCAGTAAATTTATCGGCAACAGACAAAGGTGTTAGCGCAAAAACAAAATAGTTATGGCTACTTTCATACCAATAACTAAAGCCAGTTACATTTGTCTCCTTCAAGCGTTTTAGTAGCATACTATATTGATTAATTCGTTCAAAACAGTTATCTAACGTTGTCGAACGTCCAACCGTCAATAACAAAACTTCGTGACAAAAATCTAATGCATCAACAAGATAAGAAATCTCTTTTTTAACTGTTTCTTGGTTAAATAAAAAACGTAAATTACCTTTTGGTGGCTGTTGGTTAATAACAATTCGTAAGTCTTGCGTACATTTTTGTAGTTTATCTGCACATTGCTGTAACTGAGACATATCTTTAACTTCGGTACGATAAGCTAGGTTAATTTCTTTAGCAAGATCAAAAAGTTGCCGACTAGTTAGCTGTTCTCCAAAATAGTGACAAGCAAGATCTGGTAGTTGATGAGCCTCGTCAAAAATCATGACATCTGCTTTAGGAATAAGTTCACCAAAGCCCGTATCTTTTACTACAACATCAGCTAAAAATAAGTGATGGTTAACTACAACAACATCTGCATTTAGGGCTCGTTTACGCGCTTTGACAACATAACAATCACTATAGTGTTCACAGTCACAGCCTAAACAATTATCATTTGTGCTTGTTAATATTGGCCAAATTAGGTTTTCTTCCGTGACAGTAGTGCATTTGCTAATATCTCCATCTTTGGTTTTAATTGACCAATTTTTTACACGAACTAAATCAACACGCAAATCTTTATCAAGATCTCCTGCTGCTGCATATTGATGATACAGCCGTTCTAAACAAAGATAATTAGCTCGGCCTTTAAGCAAGGCTATTTTTCCTGTGTAATTTAATGCTTTTTTGATTATTGGTAAGTCTTTGCTGAATAGCTGTTCTTGTAAATTTTTAGAGCCAGTAGAAAGTATTACTTTTTTATCACTACGTAATGCAGGAACTAAATAAGCAAAGGTCTTGCCAGTCCCTGTTCCCGCCTCAACCACAAGAGAACGCTGTTTTTTTATTGATTCAGAGACTTTACTTGCCATGTTTCGTTGTGGTTCTCTTGCTACAAAACCGTCAATAGCCTTAGCAAGCAAACCATTCTCAGCAAAATCATCAATCACTTAAAATACACCTAATAAAAAAGATAAGTTCAATACAACAATAAAATGAAGAAAATATATTCTAGGGAAAATACAACATTATGAAAACATCACAGCTTATTTCCAATAATGAGATGAATTTATTGTCACAGAATGAAACAATTAATAATATAAAAACTGCTGTACTATACCAGTAACCGCGCGAAAAAGATATATAGGCATCCTTGAGTCACCAAAGCCATCTTTAATTGTGAACGTTACTCATTAAAGTAAATAACGCCCTAGATTTCAAAGAATAAAGAACCAATAAACAAATTTTATTTTGTCAATTTGGTTTTCAAATAAATAAAATAATGCTTAAGTCCTGATAAATATTTTTTTTGCTCAAACATTAATCGAGAATAAGCTCGTATTGAGGAGGTTTTTTTACAACTATATAAAGGCAGCTCGTCATTTTTCCATGGTGATTGTTGTAAATAAAAATCAAATAATGTTGAACGATAAGGCTGGTGCCAAGGTTTGTTTTTAGTAATATAATGAATCAATACAGTATCATCTGGAACATTTGAATCTTCATTGCCATTTATTGATAACGCCAATAAATTATTATATTTCTTTGCTAATAGAATCCTTTTTTCACCTATTGCGATATTTAATACATCTTGATCTGGATATTGGTATTTTTCACCACTATTCAATAATGTTAGTGTTTTAGAAGTGATATCCTCCTGACACCAAAGTGGAATATTAATTAACATAACACCAGAATTAAAATAAGTGCCAAACTTTACGTTATATTTAGTACATTGAGACTCTTGCATATAGGAAACATCAGCAACAGCTGCTATAACCGCTGAGTCTAAATTAATATCAGAAATAAATGCTAAGTTTTGGAGACAAAGTGTATCACTATCAATGTAAAGCAACCTTTCAGTAACATCTCTTAAAATTATCGGAGCAATTAATCGAACACAAGCAGAAATAGGAAACTGTTCAGTATTTTTTTGGTCTATTTTGAACTGCTCATTAATGACATATTCGGTTATAGCAACATTATCAAATTTAATAGCGACAAATTTTTTTCTATTTACTTCTGAAATATTATGCGTAAAAAGATGAAAATGAATTTGCCGATTTTTGTTATTTTCAATAACAGAAATAATGTCCACTCCTGCCGATAGTGCATAATTATTGTCAAAACATAATAAAATATGTAATACAGGAGTATTATTTAAAAAATCAAATAATAATAATTCATTTCGTTTATTAATAAACTTATCTACATTAATCACACAGCTAATCCTCAATGCTTTTTGAAAGTTTTATGCTTTAAATAAAGTAAATAATATCTAAATGCAGAAAAATATTTATGTTGACTTGCAAGAAGCTTAGCGTATCGTCTTGTCGTTGATGGTGCATTCTCATTAGCGAGTAATAATTTATCCTTAGCCCAAGGAGAGGAAGCAATATAACGTTGATAAAGTGGTGTCAAATATAGTTTATACCAAGGTTTATTTCCGGTGACATAATGAATAATCACATTATCTTTATCAATAAAACTGTCCTCTTCACCACCTACTGTAAGTGATGTTAACTTATTGAAATATTGAGGTAAAAACACAGTTTTACCCTGCATTAAAATATTTAACACATCTTGATCGGCAAATTTGTATACTTTGCCACTATTAATCATTGAAAATGCTTTTTCAGTAAGATTATTTTGCACCCACATATCCGTATTAATATAAATCATTCCTGCATTAAAATATTCGCCATATGGAATATCACAAGCTGCACATTGTTTTTCTTGCGTTTTATCCACATCAGGGACGACAGCAGAATATTTATCCGTTAAATCAGTGTTGATTAATTCATTAAGATTACGGGTGCATAAGACATCACAATCCAGATATAAAACCCTCGAAGTAATTTTATTTAAAATTTGTGGAACAACAAACCGCAAACACGTTGACGCTGAAACATGTAAAACTAAAGTATCAGGGTTAATGGAAAAATCATCACTAATTTCATAACAAATTATAGTCACATTTTCTTTACTTAATTGATTAAATCTTATGATTTTTTCATTCGATACGTTATTAGCAAATAAGTGAAACACCAAATTTTTATCTGGATTATTCAAAACAACAGAAGACATAGCAATACCAGCAGGCATTGCATAATTATCATCGAAGCAAAATGCGATATGTGTGGTCTGTGAAGATTCTATGGTATTATTAAATAATGTTGTAATTTTACTAATAAAAAGGTTTTCTTTCATCTTATGCTGTCTTAAAACCAAGATTAAAAATTTACAATATTGTAACATACGTTAAATTAAACAATGAAGTAATAATAAATTTTATATTGACATATAATGTTAGTAATGACTAAATAACAACGTTAAGTTTTTAAAGAGTATTGGAAATGGATAAGAGTATTAATATTGCATATTGTACAGACTCAAATTATCTTGAACATGTAGGTGTTTCAATTACCTCTATCATGCTTAATAATATACATAATAATATTCATTTTCATGTTTTTTTATATGATGTAACTACAGAAGAAAAAGAAAAATTACAACATATTAGTTCATCAATCACGCTCTATTCAATTCCTGCCGATGAATTAAACAAGTATTCAGATACACAAAATAACAAAATAAAACATATTAATCGCTCAATGTACCTTCGATTGTCAGTTCCTAGACTATTACATGGCATTGTTGATAAATTTATTTATTTAGATGCAGATGTGCTGTGCTTTACTGATATATCGCCGATTTTAAATACAAATATAGATTCAGTTATTTGTGCTGTAACACCTGACTCGTTAGATAAACAAAATATGTTAAAAAATAAAGAAAGACTCAAGTTAACGTCTGAAAATTATTTTAACTCTGGTTTTTTATATATTAATGTTAATAACTGGATGCAATTTGATACGGAAACCAAAACAAATAACATCTTATTATCGTTAGAACAAAAAGATTTAATCTACCCAGACCAAGATGCACTAAATATAGTTTTACAGCATCAAGTCTTATTTATCGATCCTAATTGGAATTATTTGTTTACTTGGATGGACGATAAACAAAAAGAAACATTTTTTTATAATAAAGAATCTTTACCCTATATCATTCATTTTACTGGCGCCAGAAAAATGTGGTATCAAGAACATACAGGACTTGCACAAAATATCTATCGTTTTTATAAACACTTCACACCATGGTCCAATAGTCCACTTAAAAGTTATAAACCTAAAATGCGCGTTAATGATTATCGTATTTATTCCAAAAACAGCATCAAAGAAAAAAAATTCATCACTGGCTTAAAATATTATTTACTTTATTTAGCCTATAAATTAAAAAATTAGATCTATCTCACTTAGATATATTTACCAATTTCCCCTATTAGATTATCTTGAACCGTGCTTGATAATAAGGGTATGTTAAATAATATTTAAGTTGTTTTGCTTTAAATCCATCAAAATTATTCCTATTCTTTTGATCAACTTTTATAATTTTTCTATTTCTAATTTTAATTGTTCGAGCACAATACCAATATCAAAATTCGCTATCGGATCACCAAGTCCGGTACCTAAATGATCATTAGTAAATATTTGTATTGCATTGGAATAATTCGGTCCCCACACACAATTATTAATAAACTTATTATCAATAATCCGATTATTATAAACACAAAGCATTTTTTTATTATAAATAGCAGCAATATGAACAATTGAAGTGTCCACAGAAATCACCAAATTTGAAAACTTCACTAAAGCAACACTTTCAAAAAAAGTAGGTAATGGATTGATAATAATATTTTTTTTAGCTTTAATATGAGATATTTTATTAGGTTCACCCACGACAATTGTTATACAATCATCATATTGTGATAAAAAGGATAAAGTTGTATCAATTTGAGAATTAGAAAAGCTTCTAGCCTCATTTGAACCATAAGGATTAAAAATAATGACATTTTTATTCAAAGAAAGCAACGAATTTATAAAATCCTTAGCCGAAAGCTCAGCTTCGGTTGGAACATTAACAAAATACCTTATAGGCGTGGGCTGAATACCCATAAATTCAAGTATTTTCTGACTTCGCGTTGAAATATGAGATTTGTATTCGTGATAATAAATTGATGTATCATACAATTTATATTTATCTTGATTAAAACCAATTGTATGTAACGGATTGATAGCTTGAATTATTTGAGCACGCCTTACACTATTTTGACCTTTATCAACAAGATCAATTGCGACATCAATCCTTATACTCTGTAATTGTTCTTTTATCTGTTTTATGTTTTTATTCCTATCGTAGAATAAAACCCCATCTACAGAAATAAATTTATCAAAAAGAAAGGCTATCCTTTTTTCTACTACGACATAAACCTGAAAGCCATTTTCTCGAAGAGTATTAATTAAATAGGAAGTAACTATTGCATCGCCAATTCCTTGATCATTCATAAGAATTGCTACAGAACGATACTTTTCTGGAAAAAATGCAGACCTTGTCTTTTTCTTTCGATTTAATAAAGCTAATTTAATAGCCAATTTAAACGGTTTTACCTTTAAATTTCTCTGCCTATTCAAGTATTTAATACATTCTAGTACTTTATTAATCATATGTCTTTTAATATCCTATCATGCAAAATGTATTTATATCTAAATTTTAAAAACTTTTCATCATATTAATTTGTAAAATTTCCTTGATATAACTTTGCATATAATCCATCAATTGATAACAATTCTTGATGATTACCTTGTTCAATAATCTTGCCACTATCAATGACAAGTATTTTATCCGCATTTTCAATTGTTGATAACCGATGAGCAATAACTATTGATGTCCGTCCTGTTTGTAAAACATCTAAAGCTTTTTGGATTGCTTGTTCTGATTCAGTATCTAAGGCTGAAGTCGCCTCATCAAGTATTAGTATCGGCGTATCTCGTAATAAAGCTCTTGCTATTGCAATACGTTGTCGTTGACCGCCAGATAATAACACACCACTTTCACCCACTATTGTATCAAATCCATTTTCAAGCTCTATAATAAAATCATATGCATACGCTTTTTTAGCGGCTTCTTCTATTTCATCTAGAGAATATTCACCTACTTTCCCGTAAGCGATATTATTTGCAACAGTATCATTAAACAAATGTACATTTTGTGAAACTAATCCAATTTGATTGCGCAAACTATATAAAGTTAAATCTTGAATATTATTATTATCAATTAAAATTTCACCTTCGCTTATATCATAAAAACGCGTAAGCAAACTCGCGATAGTTGTTTTTCCTGATCCCGAGCGCCCAACTAACGCTACTGTTTTACATGGCTCTACCAAAAAGCTAATATCTTTCAATGCCGGCTCTTGTCTATTTTCATAAGTAAAACTGACATGTTTAAATTCAATATTGCCTTTAACTCTCTCAATATTGATTTTTCCATTATCTTTTTCGATTGGCTGCTCAAAAATAGCAAACAAAGTTTGACAAGCTGCCATCCCTTTTTGAAATTCGGCATTAACACTAGTTAAACTTTTTATTGGTTGCATTAATGCAACTAAAGAAGAAAAAACGACCGTAAACTGCCCGGGACTAATACTCAAATCAGGGTTACTCGCCATTAACAATACAAAAGCAATAGCAAACGAAATGATAAGTTGAACAATAGGCGTTGATAATGCAGAAATAGATACTAATCTCATACCATCACGACGAAATTTGTTATTCACTTTATCAAAGTTTTTTGACTCTTCATCTTGGGCACCAAAAAGAATAATTTCTCGATGGCCTTTTAGCATTTGTTCAACAGACATGGTGACATTACCCATTGAATTTTGCATATTTTTGGCTAATCTTCTAAATTTTATAGAAATAAAAGAGATTAATCCAATAACAATTGGCGTAATAATAATCAATGATAAAGACAACTGCCAGCTATTGCTGAACATTGTATAAAATAACCCGCAAATAAAAGCTGATTCACGTACTATCGTTATCAAAGCATCAGATGATGATGAAGCGACTTGATCGGTATCATAGGTAATGCGAGACAATAATCTTCCTGTAGAATGTTGGTCATAGTAACTTACCGGAGCATCAACAAAATGACTAAAAAGGCGCTGACGAATATTAAGTACGATTTTTGTAGAAATCAAAGATAAAAAGAAAGAATATCCATAATTTGCGATACCACGGAGTAATACTAGTCCGAAAATATAAAAAGGCGCCATCATTAAAAAATGCTGATCATTTTCAACAAAACCTTTATCAAGTAAAGGCTGTAACAACGCAATAAGAGAAGTATCAGCAAATGCACTAAAAACAAGCAATATGACTGAAAAAAACAGAATCAATTTGTGTTTAGCAATATAAGGCCATAACTTAGAAAAGGTCTTCCATGTAGATGAGTCTTGATCAATATCGTGATTGATTGATTGATTATTATTTTTTTTCATAATATTTATTTGGTTAAGAATTAAATTGCATTTGATACATCTTGGCATAAATACCATTTTGAAGTAATAATGAGCTATGAGAGCCATCTTCAATTATCAAGCCATCATCAATAACTAATATACGATCAGCTTTTTCAATTGTTGACAACCTATGAGCGATAACAATAGAAGTTCGATTTTTTTGTAAATGCTCTATAGCTTGTTGGACAAACCGTTCGGATTCATTATCCAACGCAGAGGTAGCTTCATCAAGAATTAAAATGGGGTTATCACGTAAAAGTACTCTTGCAATAGCAATTCTTTGTCGTTGTCCACCTGATAATAAAACACCATTATCACCAATTTCTGTATCCAAGCCATTTTCTAATTTTTCGATAAACTCCATTGCATTAGCTTGTTTAGCTGCATTAATAATATCTTCTCGAGTGTACTGATTTTTAGCACCATAAATTATGTTATCCGCTATAGTTCCATTAAATAAATGGACTTTTTGTGAAACATAACCAATTTGCTTCCGCAATGAGGCAAGCGTATAATCTTTGATATCAATACCATCTAACAGTATTTTTCCTTTTTGTACATCATAAAACCTAGGTATCAGGCTTGCTATTGTTGATTTTCCTGCACCAGAACGCCCCACTAAAGCTACTGTTTCTCCTTTTTTAATTTTAAAGCTAATATTATTTAAAGATGGTGTTGTTCTTGTTGGATAAGTATAAGTGACCTGAAAAAACTCAATTTCACCTTTTGCTCTATTCAACTCAATTATTCCGTTGTCTTCTTCAAGTGGTAAATTTAAAAGCCCAAATAATGATTCACAAGCTACAGAACCTTTTTGTAATTCAAGATGAACACTAGTTAACTCTCTTAAAGGACGCATTACTGCAACCATAGCAGAAAAAACCACAGTAAAAGAACCCGGTGTGATCTCCAATGCTTGGCTTGCAACAAGAAATAAAATTAATCCTAAAGCCAATGTAGCAACCAATTGAATTATAGGTGTTGATAACCCCGAAACAAGTACGATTTTTAAGATACTTTTCCTAAAAAGTTTATTGATTGAATAAAAATTATTTTTTTCATATTTTTGAGCATTAAAAATTAAAATTTCTTTATGCCCCTTCAACATTTCATCTGCTGCAGTTGTAATATTACCTATTCCTTTTTGCATAGAAACAAGTGTATTCCGAAACTTCTTTGCAATAAATTGAGCTATAAAAATAACTAACGGTACAACAATAATTAACACTAAAGCCAACTTCCAATTACCATAAAACATAACAACACATAAACCGATAGCATAAGCGATTTCTCTTACCAAAATAATCAGTGCATCTGATGATGCTTTTGATAATAGTTGTGTATTGTATGTTATTACCGTAACAAGTTCTCCAATGGGATTTTTATCGAGAAAACTAATAGGACTTTTGACTAAGTGATTGAAAATCATCTGTCTAAATTTAGTGACCACTTTACCTGATAACCAAGAAAGACAATAAGTAGAACAATAGTTTGATAACCCACGTAACGCAATTAACCCAATAATGCCAATTGAAAAAAGAATTAATAACTCATAATTTTTATCCATTAACCCATTATCTAGTAGGGGTTTCGTTAGTGAAATGAGAGTTGCATCAGTTGCAGCATTTAACAAAAGTGCGATAATTGCGACAATTAACGCTTTTTTATGTGGATAAATAAAAGGCCACAATTGTTTAATGGTATTCAATGAGCTATATTTATTAGACATAATAAAGTAACAAAATTAATCTGAAAGGAGATTATACTATACATAATCTATTAACTTAAAATTTTATTACAATTCTTTTTCAACTAGAAAAAATTTGTTTTATCTATATAATACGAATAAGAGCAAAGCAAAGTTTTATTCTTTACTGTATAAAACACAAATCAATAATGAATAATTAATTTTATTAAAGGATGATGCAATAGGAAGTAAGCAATGTATTTCAATGCAAATAATATTATAAAAAAAAGAATAAGATTTGGACTCAGTCATGACGCGAATCAATTAAATATTGCATATGGCATTGATAAAAATTTTTTTTTAGGTTGCGCTGTTTCTATTACTTCTATTTTACTAGCTAATCCTAATTTAGATTTTAGTTTCCATATATTTACAAATTACATTAACGATGATCTTGAACTAAAATTAGAACAACTCGCCGATAAATATAATACAAATATAACAATTTATTTAGTGGATGATAATAGTTTATCCCACTTACCAACTACTAAAAATTGGACAATTGCAACCTACTTTAGATTTATAGTAGCTGATTATTTCTATGAAAAAATGGATAAAATTCTTTATCTGGATGCCGATATTATCTGTAAAGGCTCATTGCAAGAATTAGTTACATTAAAGTTTGATGATAATATTGCCTATGTAGTAACAGAAAAAGATCTAATATGGTGGAGTAAATGTGCAACCCGACTCAATGAACATAAATTATCATCAGGCTACTTCAATGCAGGTTTTTTACTAATTGATCTAAATAAATGGAAAGAATTTAGTGTAAATAGCAAAGCATTAGCGTTACTTTCCGATTCAAATCTATCAGAAAACTTTACACATTTAGATCAAGATGTATTGAATATTATATTACTCGAAAAGGTTAAGTACCTTGATAGAAAATATAACCAACAAGTCAGTATTAATTACGAATTAAAATATAAATCAAGCGTTAATGGCTACTCGCCTATTTTAGATGAAACAATACTAATTCATTACATTGGACCAACCAAACCGTGGCACAAATGGGCTAGAGATTATAAATGCTCACAATATTTTCTTGAGGCAAAATCAGCATCGCCATGGGAATCAACACCTCTGTTATCGGCCATTACAGCGACACAAATGAGATATTGTGCAAAACATAAACTACATCAAAAGAAATTTTTTTGTAGTATTTTTTATTATTTTAAATATTTCTTATATAAAATTAAGATTCAAAAAAATTTTACATTCAATCGAAAAATTCGATAATATAGGGTATACAAAAACCAAATCATCTTATTATTTCTATTTATAATTTTAAATTTTTCCCAATCTTTTTTATTGAGTTTATCCTTTTCAAAAAGCCGTGCCTTTTCATTAAAATCGCTATATTCTAAATAATACTTAATATTTTTATATTTCATTTTTTTGACACAGTCAATCAAGTAGGATATTTCACGTTGAAAAATACAAGCGGAAGCTAATTTGAGGATTTCTTGTTTGTCATTTTTATCATAATTATTAACCAAATAAAATAAAATGTGTTTACGCCCCTCAATATCGGAAAGCCATTTATTTTCAGACCATGCAGAAGACATCACAGAGCCAGAATGCTGAATATAATTAAATAAATTTTCTTTTACACAATAGCAATTACAGTTATTAAGAAGTTGAACAGTAAATAACAGATCTTCAGAGATATTACGGTCAATCTCAAAATATATTTGTTTTTCTAATAAAATCTTTTTACGGATTAACATACCTGAAAAATGAAAATATCCATTTCGTTGCAAATAAAAATTTAAGATATATCCTTCCTTAAATAAACAGGGAACAGCCTTAAGTTTACCTGAAGCACTAATTATATTATACCCACAATAAACTAAATCAGCATTTTCTTCTTTTTGCCTGCATAAAATTTTTTCTAAAAATTTCGGTGAATAAGTATCATCACTATCCAAAAACGTTATAAACTCACCATTTGAGAGCTCAATACCTTTATTCCTAGCAACTGACACTCCACTATTTTTTTGATTATATAAAATCACGTTATTATGCTTTTTTTTATAATTTTCTAAAATATCAAGCGAATTATCAGTAGAACCATCATTTATTAAAATGATTTCATAATTATTATAAGATTGAGCTTCTAAAGAAGCCAACGTAGATAATATAAATTGACTGGAATTGTAAACAGGTATAATGATTGATATCAACGGCATTTTTTTTTTCATTTAATTACTCTGTAAAATACCAACTAAAGATCCTTGTATATAACATCCTGATTCCAAAAATACAAATAAATAATTCATATTAAATCTATTTATTATTTGCTTTTTCATATCAACAATATACTATATTATACAATAATTATAGCTTTTTATTCATATATTTAATTAAATCAACAAGAGAAAACTATGAAATATGACTATTTGATTGTTGGCAGTGGCCTATTTGGATCTATATGTGCTCATGAGTTAAAGAAAAAAGGGTATAAAATACTTATAATTGAAAAACGAGACCATCTTGCAGGAAACATATTTACTGAAAATAACCAAGGAATTCAAGTTCATAAGTACGGTGCTCATATTTTTCATACTAATAATAAAACTGTATGGGATTACATTAATAGCTTTGCAGAGTTTAATCGTTTTACCAATTCACCTATAGCAAATTACAAAAATAAACTGTACAACCTTCCATTCAATATGAATACTTTTTATCAATTATGGGGAGTGAAGACCCCTAAAGAAGCTAAGGCAAAAATTGAAGAGCAAAAAAAGTTATATCATATTGAAAATCCAAAAAATCTTGAAGAACAAGCAATATCGCTAATTGGAAAAGATATTTATGAGATATTAATCAAAGGATATACAGAAAAACAATGGGGAAGAAAAGCCACTGAACTTCCTCCATTTATAATTAATAGATTACCAGTTCGATTTACTTTTGATAATAATTACTTTAATGATAAATATCAAGGAATTCCAATTGGAGGATACACTCAAATCATTGAAAAAATGCTTGAAGGTGTTGATGTAGAATTAAATACTGACTTTTTTGATAATAAGGAAAAGCATCTTGAGTTAGCGAATAAGATTATTTACACGGGTCCGATCGATAAATTCTATGATTATCAATACGGCGCTCTAGAATATCGTTCTTTACGTTTTGAAAATGAAACAATTAACGAATCAAATTATCAAGGAAATGCTGTAATTAATTATACTGAGTACGAAATTCCTTATACTCGCATCATTGAACATAAGCATTTTGACTATGTTGAAACTGATCACACAATTATAACTAAAGAATATCCTCGCGATTGGAAGATTGGCGATGAAGCATACTATCCAATCAATGACGATAAAAATGCGACATTATTTAAAAAATATAAAGACCTTGCCGATCAAGAAAAACAAATTTATTTTGGTGGTAGATTAGCTGAATACAAATATTATGACATGCATCATGTAATCGAAAAAGCTTTAGATTTTGTTAAAACATTGTACTAACAAAACGCTCCTACCTTTAAACGGTAGGAGCGTTTGAATAATAAATTGAATTTCAAAAAAATATTTATATTTTTAAAATTTTAACCCAGAAATCTCTAGATGTAAGTTTCCCAAAGTTGTTTTTATACTTTGTTAAAGTAGCTTTATAATTCCATTTCATTTTAAATATATCAATATAAAGACAAAATAGTAATTTAAAAAACTTAATACGTGAAACTTGCACAATAAATCCAGTCTTACTATTTGGCTTATAATAAAGAATATTTTTAAACCTAAAAATATGATCATAATTAGCACAAAAACCAAACTCTTGATATGCAATTTTACTTCTCATTGGAAATAACAAACCATTAAATGATAATTTTTTGATGATTTTTTTTCTAGATTTATAAACACAAACAGGTTTTAATGAATCAATATCAATATTCGTAAATTTTTCTACTTTTATGAATTCACTAAAAAATTTTCTTATATCACTTAAATCATAATTTTTAAACCAAAAATCAATATCTCCCCAAACTTGGCTAAAAGCTAATCTGATAGCTGCCACAGTTTCATATTTATGTGAATAAAGTGCAGCTAAATATAATCGTTTATAAGTTTTTACTATTTTCTTCACAGGACACTGCAAATAAAGAGAATTAACAATATTATTTCTAGTATCTAAATAAATAGTCAATGGTGAGGTTTTAGTTGAAAAATTTTCTCCATAACAAGCAATACCTATTGGTGCAATACAATTAAATTTATTAGATAGACTAAAAAATATATCATCTCCTCTCACAAAAAAAGGAAATGTATAATTTTTAATATTTTCAATAGGGAAAGCAAAAAACCACCACGCCCCATAAGTTATTTTTGGTTGATAGGCTAACTCAGCAGCAAGTACGCTTTCCCTAACAGCCATATTATAGTTATGGCTATTAGGACGACCGTATGTATCAAAAGAAGCACCTTTTTCAATTAAAAAGTCAGGTCTATCTTCAATAAATAAAGACCCACAAACCGCCGTATCACTCTTTATTGCATAAGATAAAATCCAATAAGCTCTAGTTATACTTTCTGTTTCACAAGAGGCATCATCGTCCATAAATAAAACGTGTGTTGCATTAGTATCATTTTCATAATGAAGTAATCCCCGCATAAATCCACCAGATCCTCCAGTATTTTCATTAGGAATTACATTAACTCCATTAGCCTCTTCTTTAGTAATATTTTTAGAATTATCAACAACAGTAAAAAGAATTTTATTTATATATTCAGGATTATCTAATATATTATTTTTCACTCTTTCAATAGCAGGTAATACATAACTTTTACGATTAAAATGCGTAATACTAATACCTAGGACAACATCTCGTTTCGGTTCTTCATGTGTATACCATCCACCGCCTTTAAAAACGACTTTATCATCCATTGGTGAAATTGTAATATAAAGTAAACCAGTATATTCTATTTTGGATAAATCATATTCAAAAATAGATTGCAAAGATTCATTTAACTCTACTGTTTGATTAGCTAGCTCGTAATCAGTACTCATACTTGCTAGAAACAGCTTAATAACAGCTTTCCCTGTTCCTCTTACACAAAACTCTATACTATTTAAACCACACTGTTCTTTCCAAACAGGCAATGATAAAGCATTATAATAAGAGTCAAAAGATACTACTCCTCCTGCAAAAATCACAATTTCATCACTAGAATAACTAGTTAAATGTGAGTGTAGATATTTTGATGGGTTCGAGCCAAAAGTTCCATTTGGAATGAGAATATTTTGAATACATGTTAAGTTTTTTAAAGTCATTTTAATAGGTTAAATTAGGTTGGAAAATAATATTATAGCGTCTTTACAATAATTCCACAAAAAAATAGCATATCTCTTATATAAAATATGTTGTATTCTTTGTATATAAAAACTTCATAAATATATCTTCACAATTAATTTTGCTATCATCTAATTAGGGCATGTTGATCTTTCGTGATTATTTTTTAGACGGCATGATGTGAGTTATAATAATTCTGCAAAAAACAACCATAACTCGATTCATCAT
>NZ_WTFC01000089.1:0-433 GCF_009795795.1 Gilliamella sp. Pas-s95
TTTTATAATTTATTGATTTTATTTAATTTTAAATTATCGTTAAAAAAAGGGTTTGGAGCGGTTAATTTGCTGTTATTGGGGCGCTATTCGTGGTTTTGTTGATTTGTTGTATGTCGGCAATTTGCTTAGATTGTGTAAGTGATTGATTTAGCTTAAAAACAGCAAAATAAAAACTTCAATAAAATCAATACCTTTCCTGACCACTTTTTGGATGTAATTTCATTGTTTTTTAACAAAAAAGCAATTCACATAAAATACCCAAGGTTATGTTGTCTGTTTTATTCCGGCGTCAGAATGTGCCGACAACAGAGTGAGGTTAGCACGACAAACAGGGATGTTTGGCGAGGCTATGCTTCGCCGGGAGCGAATCATAGCCGGTGCGTTAAGACCGAGCGACGGCGGAGGGCAGCCGAAGGCCACATTCTGTAGCCAA
>NZ_WTFC01000090.1:0-427 GCF_009795795.1 Gilliamella sp. Pas-s95
TTATTTAATTTTAAATTATCGTAAAAAAAAGGGTTTGGAGCGGTTAATTTGCTGTTATTGGGGCGCTATTCGTGGTTTTGTTGATCTGTTGTATGTCGGCGCTTTGCTTAGGTGTGTAAGTGTTTGATTTAGCTTGAAAACACAAAAAATAAAAACTTCAATAAAATCAATACCTTTTCTGACCAATTTTTGGATGTAATTGCATTGCTTTTTAACAAAAAAGCAGCTCACATAAAACCCGCAAGGTTATGCTGTCTGTCTTATTCCGGCGTCAGAATGTGCCGACAACAGAGTGAGGTTAGCACGCCAAACAGGGATGTTTGGCTAGTTTGTGGTGCGCCGGGAGCGCGTCCACAAACGGTGCGTTAAGACCGAGCGGCGACGTCGGGGAGCCGTAGGCCACATTCTGTAGCCAAAGCGTCGGATT
>NZ_WTFC01000091.1:0-426 GCF_009795795.1 Gilliamella sp. Pas-s95
GCGAAGGAGCTAGTATAAATCACCTTTCTACTTTCTTCACTCCACCGTGTTTAAAATTGCACTTCATGTTTGAATCCAGGTTTTTAACCAAAAACCACCACCAAAACTATCTTCCCAAAACACACCATTAAAAGTTCAACCTTATCAACTTAGCAAAACTTTACAAATATTTAACAAAAAACTAGCACATCATTAATCAATCGGTTATAATTTGAGCGCTTTCAAAGCAAGGAAAAGCTCATTAATTGAGCGAGTAATTATAAAAATTAAAATAAAACAATAAATTACTTGACAGGATTATCGAAATGCGCTATCATGCATGGCATATGGCATATGGCATATGGCCTGCCAAACCTACGCCCTAAATCTTTTTCAATTTCACCGTAGTCTAAATCAGACACTGTTCTTATTTTCATCACCGAAGTT
>NZ_WTFC01000134.1:0-237 GCF_009795795.1 Gilliamella sp. Pas-s95
TCACAATCGCGCCGCCCCCGCCGTCGCCAACGCTAAAAGCGTGGCTGGCAATTTTAGTGATTACGCTGTAGCAATTTAATTTCGTAGCCTATTTATAGTACGGCAAGGTTTCGGACGTTTTGACCTTGGGTGAATAAAATAGCTATCGTGACCACGTCCGATTTAGGGGATTTTGAACTGCACCCCAAAAGTTGTACAAAAAAACTAAGCTGCTGGAAAATAATACTCCCGATATTG
>NZ_WTFC01000015.1:0-57398 GCF_009795795.1 Gilliamella sp. Pas-s95
GGTGCGAAGGTGCTAGTATAAATCACCTTTCTACTTTCTTCACTCCACCGTGTTTAAAATTGCACTTCATATTTGAATCCAGGAACAATAAAATAAAAACTTTAATAAAATCAATATTTTTTATTATGCTGTAATGAGTGTCATTATCGATAATGGCTTTCAACCCACGGCCCAGTAGGTACTCTTAATCGTAAATTAGAAGTAAGTGCCAGAGAGCTAATTATTTCTGATGTGAGAAATTTAGCAAAAGCTATTTTAATTAAAAATCTAAAATGGGATAATTGGCTTACTAACTGATGTCCCGTATAAAAAACATACTTAGCGTACGTTCTCGTACGCTTGCGGTTTTAGATCCTGTAAAGCTTCGAATTAGGAGATGGATGTGAGTTTAGATTATGAACTGAAATATCAACAGGTAAAAAAATATCTTGGTAAGCGTCAGGACTCATTTACTCAAGCAATTGATTTTAAGAATGATATTAATAAGCGGCAATCATTTTATTCCGAGTTATTTTTGGCTGCTGCTCTGCAAAAATGTATAGGTAAAGAAGCCCGACTGATGGAGCAAACAGGAGAAAATCACCCCGATGTTGTAATGAAAATGAATAGAGTTCGCTTTAATTTTGAAGTGACGTTAATGACCCAAGAAGATGAAAGATTCCAATATAAAAGTATCAATGCAAAAGAACATGCAGTTACAGATAAGCCCAAAACACAACTAACCTCAAAGATACTGGACAAAATAAAGCAATACGAACGTTGGTTCAAAAAAGGTATTGTAAATAAGAATGATGTAAATATCATAGCAGTTGATTTGGGTGATTTTTTTCCTTCTACACCAATACCAGGAGTAACGTTACTTGACGCAGCAATATTTATGATGAGTGATGAGTATGAAATACATATAGATAATTACGGGAGTAAATGTCAACTATCTCCGTCACGCGGATTCTTGGTTAAAACAGGCCGTGATGGTAGAGAGTCAAATATACACTTAGACCATATATATGATGGGTTAAAACACATAGATGCTTTACTTACTTTCACTAAAATTAATGCTCTGGAAAGTAGCAATAATTTCGACATCATAAATATTAAAAATAATGAAAATGTTAATCGGCTCTTTTCCCTGATTTCACCTCATTACCAAACTAAAATCAGCCATTGTGGAATATTATGGGAAGATACCATGGCAAACGTGGAGTAGAGCAAAAGAGTTGGTTAAGAAAAAGCAATTGGAGAATTTATTTTGTGCTACTACAGCTAAGGGAATTCGCTCTAATTCCCTTAGCTCGGACGTGGTCACAATAGCTATTTTGTTCACCAACGGTCAAAACGTCCGAAACCACCACACCGAATCCATCCTATTCACCAAAACAAAAAAGGACTGATTTTTCGCTAAAATCAGTCAGAAAAGGTATTGATTTTATTGAAGTTTTTATTTGTTAGTTTTTAACCAAAAACCACCACCCAAAACTATTCCTCAAAGCATACAAACGTAGGTTGACTCATCCTTTAACAAAACTTTACAAATTTTTAACAAAAAAGGTAGCGCATTATTGGTCAAGCGGTTATAATTTAATCGCTTACAAAGCAAGGGAGTGCTCATTATTAGAGCAGTCAGTTATAAAAAATCGAAATAAAACAAAAATTTACTTGACAGGATGATCGAAATGCGTTACCATTTATGGCATCTGGCATCTGGCATCTGGCCTGCCAAACCTACGCCCTAAAACTTTTTAATTTTCACGGTATTCAAAACCGAGCTCAATTCTTATTTTCATCACCGAGGTCATTTCGCGTAGCGAAATCGGAGACGTTATCGGCAGGGTTATCGCCGGGGTCGAGGCGTTTACCTCTTCTATCTAAATTTTCAGGTTTACCAAGCTTATCAGGTTTACTTAGATTATTTAGATTCTCTAAATCGGCGTTGTTCTTCGTGGTATTGTTGTTGTCGTATTCACAGAGTTCTGCGGCATTAACGGCTTATACATCAAAATATATCGTGGGTAGTGCGCCATATTTAACATTCGACAATGGTCGAACAAAAGCCACATCAACGGATAAATTGTTGTCTATTCGGTTGCAGGATGGTCGGGTAATCACGCCATCTAGTAATACATCAAGTGCAACAAATCCAATCAGTTTGCCGTACGTTGGGAGTAATTTAAGTCATATAGAAATGATAGTCCCATCATCAACTAATTCAGTGAGTTTAAGTGATTTAGTCACTCGATATAATTATTGGCGTGATGATGATGGTGATGGACAGGGTGGTAATGGAGTTACCGCATCGGGGAATATATCGGTATCGTTTACGGATAAGGATGGCAATACAGTTAGTAGTAACGGTGCATTGGATATATGTAAGGCTCCTTATAGGGTAAGATTAAGTAGTTCAGGGGGATATTTACAGACCCAGTACGGTGTTCCTAGTAGAACTAGTTTTAGTGGAGCTACGGTGGACTATTATATCAATCCGTATGACAGTAGTCCTGTTGTGTGTCACGCAAGGCCGAATCTTGAACGTGGCACAGGCAATACCGCAGGCCCAGCTAGCATATGGTCTCCTACAAAGGGTTTTTTAGTTCAGTCTACAAATTCATCATCTTACGACCGAAATTTTCCAACTACAGGTTCAGATGGGTTGTATTTTGATTTGCTCATAGGTGGTGTCGATGCAAGTCAGTTGACATGGTCTCCAGTTACTCGTGGTGGAATAACGGCTACGGTGACAAGTGTAACAGCTAATGAGCCATGGATTCCTAGTGTTGATAGGGGAAAAGTTGTCGCACATGTTAGGTTAAGCGGTCCTAGGGCTGATGATACTCAAATACGCTCAAATAATCCTAGTCCTTTAACCGTCCCATCTTTGCCACAGAGATTTGAGTTGGTCGGTAGGGATAGAAGAAGTGGTAATGAGGTGAGGTATGGGTTTGTCTTAAAGCAGTGGTTCGTCAATCGGGGTGGAGAAGAGGATACTCAGTCTAATCAAAAATCTTGGTGTCGTGGTTTGGGTTATCGTCTTGCTAGGGTAAGTGATTTAACCAATGCAGTCAGAACTGGTGGTAATCCTATTTCTGGCGCCTTGCCTCATTCATCTGATAATAGTTATATGCGTCACATAGGTGCAGGTTTTTTCACGGAGTGGGGCTACATGTACTACTACGGTAATGCGGGCTTCGCCGTCATCAACTACTGGACGAGTGACGCAACAGGTAGCAATGGCTTCGCTGTCTACTCGGACAACGGCGGCGTTAACAGCCGCCGTGTTTCCTACATCAACTATGCTGTTTGCACCGCACCTTAGTTTTTAGCGTTTAGTCCTTAATCCTTGGGCCGCGGGGGAGATTATGGTGCCTGAGAGGACAATCTAACAAAGAATAACGCCCCCGCGTAAGTTGGGGCATTTCCCTTAGGGTTGCGCTGTTGCGGCGAAGCCACAATCGCGCCGCCCCCGCCGCCGACGCTGAAAGCGTGGTTGGCAATTCTGGTGATTACGCTGGAGTGGTTTAAATTTGTGGTCTATTTATAGTTCGGCAAGGTTTCGGACGTTTTGATCTTTAGTGAATAAAATAGCTATCGTGACCACGTCCGAGTCAGGGAATTAAAGCGAATTCCCTGACAACCCACGCTTTGGCTGCAGAATGTGGCCTACGGCTGCCCTCCGCCGCCGCTCGGTCTTAACGCACCGGCTATGATTCGCTCCCGGCGAAGCATAGCCTCGCCAAACATCCCTGTTTGGCGTGCTAACCTCGCTCTGTTGTCGGCACATTCTGCAGCCGTGCGCGGGGTTTTTAGGGGATTTCGCAAAAAAATCCCCTAAATCGGACGTGGTCACGATAGCTATTTTGTCCACCCAAGGTCAAAACGTCCGAAACCTGCGCACCCAATTTATTCTATTCACCAACCCAAAAAAGGCCTGATTTTCTGCCCAAAAATCAGTCAGAAAAGGTATTGATTTTATTAAAGTTTTTTTGAGTGTTTTTTCTAAAAAAAACAATCTCCCCCCCACATTACAATTGGTTTTCATTTTGCATCTTGCCCTAATTATCGGTATAGTGACATCATCATTATTGCTCGGCTATCAATCACAAATACAACACCATGTCCATTTATCAAAAAATTGCAATTATTGTTCTTGTGGGGTTAATGAAAGTTAACTTTTCATACGCTGATGACAATCAGCTACTCCAATCCCTACGTCATTCGATCGAAGAACAAGAAAAACGCCTAGCACAACAAAAAAAAGAACGTACCGAGCTGGTTAATGATCTTAAAGAGCAAGAAACCGAAATCGCGAAATTGTTAACTTCGATTGAAAAAAACGATTTATCACTTAGAAAACTTGATCAAGACATCAATAACTTAGTTAAACAAATTGATTTACTAACAGTAAAACAAAAACAGCAACGAGCTGTGCTGGCAAAACAGTTAGAAAGTGCATTTAAACTGGGTAATGCGACGGGGTTTGAACTTGTTTTTTCGGGCGAGAAGAGTGAGCGCAATGATCGCATTATTACTTATTTCAGTTATATTAATAATGCACGACAACAACTGATTGCGGAGCTTGAAGATACGCAAGCCCAATTAGCCAATAAAAAGCAAGAACTGCAAAAAAAGCAGGAAACCCATAAAGCCTTGCAAAGCAAGCAAAAAGAACAGCAAGCTGGGCTTGAAAAGAACCGTCAAAATCGGCAAAAGACAATATCTTCGCTTGAATTGTCAATGCAAGAAAATCAACAAAAATTAGCCAGTTTGCGTAACAATGAAGCCAAATTACAAGCCAAAATTGCCCAAGCAGAAAAGGAAAGCCGACGCATAGCAGAAGAAGAGGCAAGGCAGGCAAAACATATTGAAGAAAAGCAAAAAAATACAAGCTATACCCTTAACCCTGATGAGCGGGCATTGATGGCGCGGGTGAGTGGTATTGGTAAGCCGAAACATCAGTTTAATTGGCCTGTTAGCGGTAGTGTTGCTCACCGTTTTGGCGAATCGCTTCAAGGTGAGTTACATTGGAAGGGGATGGTCATTAATGCTAAAGATGGTGCTCAGGTGCGAGCTATTGCCGATGGACGGGTGATATTGGCGAGTTGGTTGCAAGGTTATGGTTTTGTTGTGGCGCTTGAGCATGGTAAGGGCGATATGAGTTTGTATGGCTATAATCAACGTATTTTAGTTGAGGTGGGCGATAAGATTCAAAACGGGCAAGCCATTGCGTTGATTGGTTCGAGTGGGGGGCAAAATACGCCTGCTTTATATTTTGAAATTCGCCGTGATGGTAAGGCACTTGATCCAAGTGGGTGGTTAAAGTAATGCGCTGTTTTATTGGTCTGCTGGTTATTAGTTTGTTGGTGCTAAATTCGCCCGTTTTATACGCGGGGCAGTTGGTGCTGGTTATTGATGATTTTGGCTATCGTCAACATAATGAGGAGCAGATTATTGGGTTTTCGCCTTTTATTACCATTGCTGTTTTGCCACACTCGCCTAATGCTAAACGTATTGCTACGATGGCTCATGAGCATGGTAATGATGTGATTATCCATTTGCCTATGGCGCCAATGAATAAACAACCGTTAGAAAAGGATACTTTGTTTCCTTCGATGAATGAAAGCGAAGTTAAAGTCATTGTCGATAATGCTGTTGAACGGGTGCCTTATGCCGTTGGGGTTAATAACCATATGGGTAGTTTGATGACTTCTAATCTAAGCGGTATGATAAATGTGATGAAAGCGCTGAGTCGTTATTCAATGTTTTTTTTGGATAGTAAAACTATCGGTAAAACCCAAGTTAAAAAAGCTGCTCTGGACTATAATATACCTGTGTTAACGCGTGATGTTTTTTTAGATGATAAGCAAACCGAAAGCGCAATTAGTCAGCAATTTGATTTGGCCGTGAAATTGGCTCGTAAAAATGGTGTTGCGATTGCTATTGGTCATCCACATCCGCAGACGGTTAATGTGTTAAGAACTAAGTTAGCTAATTTACCTGCAGATATTGAGTTGGTTAAACTCAGTCAGCTAATTACATCGGTGTCAGATTCTGTAAACCATAAACCTAAAATAACGTTGAAAGAAATTATTAAAAAATGCGAACGCCGACTTGAGGAAATCGTAAACCTTAAGCTGGTTGATGAGTAGCTCTGTTTTTTTAGCGTTTTTCTAACGTTCGGTGACGTATTTGTACTTGTTTGTTTTGTGCTTTAAAAAACGATGCTAATTGTTCAACAATAAAGACCGAACGATGTTGTCCACCTGTACAACCAATGGCAATGGTTAAGTAGCTGCGGTTGTTTTTTTCTAACAATGGTAGCCATTGATTTAAGTAATTGGCTGTTTGGTAGATGAAGTGGGATACTTCGTCATGTTTTAGTAAGTACTCTTTGACAGGTGCATCAAGCCCTGTTAGTGGGCGCAAACTAATATCCCAATGTGGGTTGGGTAAAAATCTGACATCGAAGACAAAGTCAGCATCAACCGGTAAGCCATGTTTAAAGCCGAATGATTCAAATATGATGGTTAATTCGCGCTCTTTTTTACCTAAAATACGTGATCTTAAAATATCGGATAGTTCATGGACTGAAAGGTTGTCGGTGTTGATGATGAGGCTTGCGTGCGATTTTAATGGCTCTAGGTAAGCTTCTTCAAGGTCGATGGCTTCTTCAAGAGAGTAGTGTTGATTAGTTAATGGGTGGATGCGCCTTGTTTCGCTATAGCGTCGAATTAGGGTGTTGCGACTGCAGTCGAAAAAGATGATTTCTGGCGTTACTGATTGTGGTAAGCGTTGAAAAATGTCGTTATTGAAGTCAAAATTTTCAGGTAAGTTCCGTATGTCAATGCTAATTGCCACAGGTGTGTTGTTGTCTTTTAATGAATTGGCTAATTGTGGTAATAACGCAACGGGGATATTATCAACACAATAAAATCCCATATCTTCCAGCGCTCGTAGGGCTATTGATTTGCCCGAACCGGAGCGACCACTTACTATCAGTAGAATCACAATATTAACTCCACGCTCATTGATGCATTAATTATATACTGTTTGTTTCTGGATATACAATTTTGAATATAAATAATATTGTTAATCATTAATAATCAGTTTTAATTTTGGCAATAAGTTGCTTAAGTGCTTGGCCTCGATGTGATATTTGGCTTTTTTGTTCTTTGGTGAGTTGTGCTGCGGTGCAGCCTAATTCTGGGATGTAAAAAAGTGGATCGTAGCCAAACCCGCCTTCACCTTGTTCTTCATTTAAGATAAAGCCATTCCATTTGCCTAAACAGACGATGGGAGTTGGATCGGCTTCGTGTCTCATAAAGACAAGCGCGCAATAGAAGTAGGCTGTGCGGGCTTCTTTGGGGACGTTTTGTAATGCTGTAAGAAGTTTTTGATTATTGCTTTTGTCGTTGCCATGTTCACCCGCATAACGCGCTGAATAGATCCCCGGTTGTCCACCCAGCGCATCGACCGCTAAGCCTGAGTCATCAGCAATGGCAGGCAGTCCTGTTAATTTGGCAGTATGCCTTGCTTTTAATATGGCATTTTCAATAAATGTTAATCCTGTTTCATCGGCATCAGGTACGTTAAATTGGCTTTGTGCAATAATATCAAAACCGGCATCGGCGAGTAATTTTTGCAATTCATTCACTTTACCTTGGTTGTTTGTTGCTAATACAATTTTTTGCATTTTAATTTCCTTTATTTTAATGAGTTTTAGCTATTGATATAAACCGGTTTTGTATTTCAAAAATCTGGTTCAGAGCTAAACGTCATACTTTCGCCTGTTTTTGGGTGATTAATCGTGAGTAATTGAGCGTGTAATAGCAGTCTTTTAGACATAGAAAATGCTTCGGGATGCGCATAAAATTTATCGCCTAAAATTGGGTGGCCAATGGCTTGCATATGAACACGCAATTGGTGCGAGCGTCCGGTAAAAGGAAATAATTTTACTCGTGTTGTATTGTCGGGATTGCGAGCAATAACTTGATATTCAGTCAGTGCATGTTTGCCATTTTCTAAATCGACCATTTGTCTTGGGCGGTTGGGCCAGTCGCAAATTAGGGGTAATTCAACACGGCCAGTGTCTTGCTCAAGGTGCCCATGAACAACGGCGATATAGTTTTTTTTGGGAATGCGTTCCCGAAACTGTTTTTTTATTTCACGATCGGCAAGTTTCGATAAGGCGGCAACCATGATGCCACTGGTTGCCATGTCTAGTCGATGTACGGATTCGACATAGCTATATTTTTGTTGCAAACGGTGAATAATACTATCAATAAATTGAGGTTTATTCCCTGAAACCGATAAGATACCGGGTTGCTTGTTGACAACGACAATGTGATCATCTTGATATAAAATAGACAGCCAAGGTTCGATAGGTGGGTGATATTCCAAAAGCATTTGTGTGTGACAATTTGTAAAATAAAATTGTCACACATTCTAACAAAATCAACAAAAAGTGCTAGCTTTATAAATAGCGTTACTTGCTCCACATTGAGCTTTTAGGGGCTGAAAATAGCTGTGATACTAATATGGCTAAACCGACAATAAGGTAGCAAGCAAAGATGATGATCATCCATTGTGACATTTCGATAGTTAAAAATGTCCATATCTTATCAGCGCAAGATCCGTAAGCATTAAATAAACTAGGTAACCATGAGTCTAATTGTAACCAAGCTGGAAACTGAGGACTGAGTGAGCAAGTGTCACTTAAGTTTGGTTCGAATTGTAGGTGGGCATGAAATGTTGCTAAAGCAAATCCTTTATAGGCGCTAAAAAGCCAAATTAAAACGGCCACTAATCGTGCAAGTATGCTTTTAGGTGCAATCAGTCCTATGATGCTAGCTAGCATGATGCCAAATATGGCACAACGTTGGTAAATACAAAGTGTACAAGGTGCCAGCCCTAGACCATGTTGAAAATAAAGTGCGGTTATTTCAAAAATAAGCGTGGAAAAGAACAATAAGAACCAAGCGAATCTGCTTTGTGAGTATTGATTAAGCAGTGACAACATACTATTTTATTCCTCCATATTCCGTTATAATCATTTTACTTTAATTATATTGGATATCATCTATCGTGATTCTTTAATGTCGATAGTGTAATTTATTTTTGAATAATGTAAACGACTTTATTTATTGATGGCGGATTAATCATTTTTTATGGACTCAAATGCTCCACAAACCAAGTTACAAGTCTCATTTGTTACCATTTCAGAGGAAAATGCGACACAACGAATTGATAACTTTTTAATCACCTATTTAAAGGGTGTGCCAAAAAGTATGATTTATCGTATTTTAAGAAAGGGCGAAGTTCGTGTTAATAAAAAGCGAATTAAACCTGAATATAAATTAAATATTGGCGATGAAATTCGTATCCCTCCTATTCGCGTAGCTGAAAAAGCCACGCCAGAAATTTCAACCAAGCTTAATAAAGTCGCTGATTTAGAAAAGTCCATTATCTATGAAGATGATGTCTTATTAGCGATTAATAAACCATCGGGTATTGCCGTTCATGGCGGTAGTGGTTTAAGTTTTGGTGTAATTGAAGGTTTACGCGCGCTAAGACCCGAGGCCAAGTTTTTGGAGTTGGTGCATCGTATTGATCGCGAGACATCGGGTGTGTTGTTGATCGCTAAAAAACGCTCTACATTAAAAGCGTTACATGAACAGTTGCGCCTTAAACAAATGCAAAAAAATTATTTGGCGCTTGTTAAGGGAAATTGGTCTTCTGAATGTAAGGTGATTCAGGCTCCATTACTTAAAAACGTATTGAAAAGCGGCGAGCGAGTGGTGAAAGTCGATAAAGATGGTAAGCCATCGGAAACACGGTTTAAAGTTGAAGAGCGTTTTGATTTTGCCACTTTGATTAAAGCCAGCCCTGTGACTGGACGTACCCATCAAATCCGTATCCATACGCAATATGCTAATCATCCAATTGCTTTTGATGATCGTTATGGTGATAGGCAGTTTGATGTATTGTTAGCTGGTACTAAGCTTAATCGGTTGTTTTTACATGCCGCTAGCGTCAAATTTATTCATCCTAAAACTGGGCAAGAGATGCAATTAAATGCACCTATGGATGATGCTTTACAGGGCTGTTTAACCTATCTTAGAAAAGATAAATATCAGCAAACAGAATTTTAAATAGAAAAGGTAGTTAGTACGAATGAAGGATTTAAATTTATATTTAATTAGACATGGTCAAACGCAGTGGAATGTTAAAGATCAGATGCAAGGGTCAAAAGATTCTCCGTTAACCGAACAAGGTATTTCAGGTGCTAAATTAACTGGGCAACATTTAAAAGATGTGCCTTTTATGCAAGCTTATTCAAGTCCTCAAAAACGTGCAATGGATACGCGTAATTATATTGTGAATGAAAATAATATGGCTATTCCTACTTTTGAGCTTGCGGATCTGCGTGAAATGGATTTTGGCCTTTGGGAAGGTAAGCATGTGCCTACTTTAAAACAAGACGTGCCTGAATTTAATGTTTATTTAACTGATCCGGCTAATTTTGATTCTTCTGTTAGCCAAGGCGAAAGTTACCCCGATATTTTAGCTCGTATGAAGCAAGGGCTAAATACTATTGTGCAAAATGCACCTCAAGATTCTGGGAACATTTTAGTTGTGTCGCATGGTACGGTATTGCGTATATTGCTTTGTGTTTTAAATGGTGGCGATTGGCGTTTACATCGTGATGAGGATTATTTTCCAAGGATGTTGAATACGAGCATTAGTGTAGTTAACTATAAGCAAGATGATGGCCAGTCAGCAGGCAAATTTACGGTGAAATTCTATAATAACGTAGATCATTTGACCCAAGAATAAAGGCCTTTTATACCTCGACTGATGAGTATTTTTATCATGGGTCGAGGCGATATTGTTACAATTTAACCCCGTTATCGTGCGTAAGCTGCATAACGTTTTTGCAGTTGTTGTAATTGGTTGATTCTTGCATCAATTTTCGAAACCATCGTTTGATTACCTTTGGTTTGGTTTTTCGCATTTTGTAATATTGTGATTGCTTGTTTAAAATTTCCTCTTAATGCGCTGATTTCTGCTTGTGCACTCATTTCTTGCGCTCTTGAACGTATTCCTCCATAAGCAGTAACAAGTAAATCCCAACCATTGATATCGTCATTATGGTCGAAAGTGTAACGATGCAATAAACTCACCGCTTGTTGATAATTTTGGTTTTTTATGTACGCATTTGCTAGATTTAATTGCAATGCCGAGCTATCGGGTGCTTTTTTTAACGCCGCTTGTAGGCGAGCAATGGCTGCATTGTTATTATTGAGCGCTAAATCAATATCTGTCATTAAGTCGATATACCAAATATTATTAGGGTCACTGTCTAGTAACGGTTGTAATTGTTGTTTAGCTTTTTGGTTGTTACCACTTACGTTGTCAGTTAATGCGTTGCCATAAATAGCGGCAATGTTACTTTGTTCATTGTTTAGCTTTTTGTAATCCTGTATTAGTAGTTTACCGGCATTTTTTTTGTTATTGATTAAAATTGCTAATCGTGCTTTTGCTAAATAATAGTTTAATGAAGGTGTTACGTTCTTTTTGTCGTATTGTAATGTGCGGTTGCGAATGTCGGTTATTCGGCTGTTAGGGAGTGGGTGAGTGAGTAATATTTCGGGTGGTTTGCTACTAAAACGACTTTGATCGGCTAGTTTTTGTAAAAACTCCGATGAAGCATAAGGATCAAATCCTGCTTTTGATAGTGTTCTAAGACCAACTCGATCGGCTTCTTGTTCGTTACTTTGTGTAAAGCTAATCATATTTTGCGCCGAACCTGCCATAGTACTTGTTATTGCCGCCATTCCAGCTTCGGGATTTGCTAAAGTCAGTAAGATAGAACCTAATGTTGCTCCCCATACATAAGGGCTGTTGCGGTTTTGGTTTTCCATTGCTCGGGCTAAGTGGCGTTGGGTGACGTGTCCAATTTCGTGCGCCATGACTGAAGCTAATTGGCTTTCGTTGTCAGTATCTAATATCAATTGTGAATGAATGACGACATTCCCACCAAAGAAAGCAAAGGCGTTAAGTACATCGCTTTTCATAATGTAAAATTGAAAAGGGGTTTTTACTGATTCTGATTTAGTGACTAATTTTTTGCCTAAATCATTAATATATTGGTTTAAAACTGGATCGTTAATAATTGGTGCACTGGCACGTAACATTCGTACGTAGTAATCGCCCATTTCCATTTCTTGGCCAATGCTGAGGGTTGTGGCCGCGGCAGTACCCATGTCTGGTAGGTTGATGTTATCAGCATAAACGATAGGTGTGCTTTGTAATAATAACGAGGCAGATAGTGTAAATGCCATGACTTTTTTTAACATTATTTCAACCCATTGAGATAAGATTTATTTTGATTTATTTTAGCTGAAAAAAAACACAATATCACTTTGAATTTGTAATCGAATTTAGCTTTTTAGCGGTTGCTTAGTTGATGGTGGTTTGGAGTACGATAAAAAATGCAAAAGCACAACAGTAATTGGTTTATTGCAGTTGTGCTTTTAGGCTATTTAGTAAGTTATTTGAACGTTAAGCTAATTGAGTTTGATGTTTGATAAAGTCGATAATGTTATCTGTTTTTACCATTTGTTTGTCGCCACCAGCGCGATGTTTGTATTCAACCTCGCCGTTTTCAAGGTTACGCTCACCAATAACAATTGTGTGTGGAATACCAATTAGTTCCGCATCAGCAAACATTACTCCTGGGCGCTCTTTTCGGTCGTCAAAGAGAACTTCAATGCCAGCAGCTTGTAGATCAGCGTAAAGTTTTTCGGCCGTGGCTTGGACTTTTTCTGATTTGTGCATATTCATTGGAATAATCACGACACTAAATGGCGCAATGGCTTCAGGCCAAACAATACCACGTTCATCATGGCATTGTTCAATTGCTGCTGCCACAATTCGGCTAACCCCAATACCGTAGCAACCCATGATCATGACGTGATTTTGCCCATCTTCGCCTTGAACTGTTGCTTTCATAGCTTGAGAGTATTTGGTTCCAAGTTGGAATATGTGCCCAACTTCAATCCCTCGTTTGATTTGTAATGTGCCTTTGCCATCAGGGCTGATGTCACCTTCAACCACGTTGCGGATATCTTCAATACGTGGCAGGGCAACGTCGCGTTCCCAATTAATATTGAAGTAGTGTTTGTGGTCAATATTTGCACCCGCACCAAAGTCGCTCATGACTGCAACATCACGGTCGATGATGATTGGCATATTTAAGTTAATTGGTCCTAATGAGCCTGGCCCTGCATTCACAATCGCACGGATTTCTTCTTCGGTTGCAAATTCTAGTGGTGAGGCTACGATATCGATTTTTTCGGCTTTGATTTCGTTTAAGGTGTGGTCTCCACGGACTAATAGCGCAACAAGTTGGTGACCGCTTTCTTTTGTGGCTTTCACCATTAGGGTTTTCACGGTTTTTTCAATTGGTAAATTGAATTGTTCAACTAATTCTTCAATCGTTTTGGCGTTTGGTGTATCAACCAGTTCCATTGCTTTAGTCGGCGCTGAGCGTTTTTGTGTTGGCGCTTGTGCTTGTGCCATTTCGATATTAGCAGCATAGTCCGATTCTGTTGAAAACACGATGTCGTCTTCACCACTGTCGGCCAATACTTGGAACTCATGTGACCAGTTACCACCAATCGATCCTGTGTCAGCTCGCACTGCTCTAAAGTTTAAACCTGCGCGTGTAAATACAGCGCTATAGGCTTTGTACATATCATCATAAGTTTCCTGCAATGATTCTTGTGTGGTATGGAAAGAGTATGCATCTTTCATAATAAATTCACGCGAACGCATCACACCAAAACGTGGGCGTACTTCATCACGAAATTTAGTTTGAATTTGATAGACATTAAGTGGTAATTGTTTGTATGAACTTACTTCATTACGTAGTAAGTCAGTAATGACTTCTTCGTGAGTTGGTCCTAATACAAAATCACGATCACCACGATCTTTAATGCGTAATAGTTCTGGGCCATATTGTTCCCAACGACCACTTTCTTGCCAAATATCAGCAGGCTGTACGACCGGCATTAATACTTCTATTGCCCCTGCTTTGTTCATCTCTTCACGAACAATATTTTCTACTTTTTTTAGTACTCGGTAACCAGTGGGAAGCCAAGTATATAAACCCGCAGCCACTTTACGGATCATGCCGGCACGTAACATTAATTGATGGCTAATGACTTCTGCATCAGCGGGGGTTTCTTTTAACGTTGAAAGAAGATATTTACTGGTTCGCATAAATTTATCCCGAAAATAATTTATTTATAAATATAATAAAAATGTGAGCTAGTTTAGCAGTACCAAACGCAACACTAAAGCAATTTTATTGATAATTATTGTGAATCATAAAGATTAATTGTAAATTATCAGCATGAGTAATAGGAAAAATCGATATGAATAAATTAAATTTATCACGCTTGGTGGCAGCCTTTTTTGTGGTTTTGGTATTATACCAATCAGTTAAATTTATTATCTATTATTTAACTGATTTTAGTTATGAAGAAATGATGGAGCTTATGTGGGTGAATGAGAATACATGTTGAATCCGTATAACAGTAACGGTATTTATATCAAAGATGGAAATGGCTATATTATTGGTAGTGATCTGATGAAAAAAGTTTATTTGAAAAGAAAACCTGATTACATTCCTTTAGAACGATTTACTGGTGGGGAACTGTACGTTAAGGATTTTGAATCAGGCATTACCTGTGCCTTTTATTCATATAAGTAATTTAGTAATAAGTAATAAGAAAATAATGAAACTCAAAAAATTAAAAATATCGCATATTATTTATGTGCTATTAGTCTTTGCTATACTCTATTATCCTGTGAAAATAACCAAATATTATTTAATGGATTTAAGTTATGATGAAATTTTGGATTTTGGCTGGCGAGGAGATGGGTGCGAAACTAAAGATGGTCATAGGATTGATTCTATCGATTGTCCTTGTGGTACAGGATTGATGGAATCGGATGATCCTTATAATAAAATTAGTGATGAAGGGTATTTTTATTACAATGATGAGCTTTTGGGAAAAGTGACCCTAAAAAGAAAGCCAAGTTATTTTTCTGGTGATGAAATTTTAACAGGTGGCGAGTTAGAAATTGAGCATTTAGAAACAGGAATAATTTGTTATTATGATTCAATTCTTGATTGAAATACAATCTTTAATAATTAAGCCTTTAAAATTAGTTATTTTATAATTTTGGGATTTTTAACATTATTTTTTTCACTATAAAATGTTAAATTTCAATAGGTATAATCGCTATATTGTTTATGTCTTTTTTACTAAAAAATACCGTTTATTTGAAATTTTCTTACTCGTTTTTTGCCAAAATTATTTAAATATTCATTCCAAGCTTAATTATGTTATGGTGACGCGCATAGTGTTTTCCTGTTATGAATAGATGTGTATTTACTTTAAAAATAAAAGATAATAATTTCAAGGAGTAAAATGAGCTCAGTATTTGAAATATTTAAAATTGGTATTGGTCCTTCAAGTTCGCATACAGTTGGACCAATGAGAGCTGGGAAGGCGTTTGTTGATCAACTAATTAGCAATGATATGATGTCGTCGGTTACTAAAATTGTTGCTGATGTTTATGGTTCTTTGTCGTTAACAGGTAAAGGGCACCAAACTGATATTGCTATCATTATGGGGTTAGCGGGTGAAAAACCTGATACTGTTAATATTGATAATATTCCTATTTTTATCGAAAAATTAAGCCAAACTCATCGTTTACCGATTTATCATAATCGTTACGAAATCGACTTTCCTTTGGATAGTTGTATGGTGTTTCATTCCAAATTTTTGCCATTACATGAAAACGGCATGACGTTGAGTGCCTATAATGGTGATACATTACTATTTCAAAAAACGTATTATTCTGTTGGAGGTGGTCAAATTGTTGAAGAGGAAAAATTTGGCCAACAAGAGCAAGATTCAGTAAAACTTCCTTATCCATTTTCTTCAGCCGAACAGTTACTAAAACATTGTGAAGATAATTCATTGTCAATTTCCAGTATTATGATGAAAAATGAGCTGCAATTACACACTTATGAAGAAATTGAAGATTATTTTTCGCGAGTTGGAAAAACTATTTTGGAATGTATCAAGCGTGGAATGAATACAGAAGGATTATTGCCTGGACCTCTAAAAGTCCCTCGTCGTGCGTTTTCGTTATATCGTCAATTATCTACAACCAAAGATAAAATTATTAGTGATCCTATGGTGGTTATTGATTGGGTAAATATGTTTGCGCTTGCCGTTAGTGAAGAAAATGCTGCCGGTGGTCGAGTGGTGACGGCGCCAACAAATGGTGCGTGTGGTATTATCCCAGCGGTGCTAGCTTATTATGATAAATTTATTAACGAAGTGACACCAGATATTTATATTCGATTTTTTCTAACTTGTGGTGCGATAGGGCAACTTTATCAAATCAATGCGTCTATTTCTGGTGCTGAAGTTGGATGTCAAGGTGAAGTTGGTGTTGCTTGTTCTATGGCTGCAGCAGGGCTTGCTGAGCTTTTAGGGGGTAATCCTGAGCAAGTTTGCATGGCTGCAGAAATCGCGATGGAACATAACTTAGGATTGACTTGCGATCCTGTCGCTGGTCAAGTTCAGGTACCTTGTATTGAGCGTAATGCCATCGCTGCTGTAAAATCAATTAATGCAACGAGAATGGCTTTAAGGCGAATTACTGCGGCAAAAGTATCGTTAGATAAGGTGATTAAAACTATGTATGAAACAGGAAAAGATATGAATGCAAAATATCGAGAAACATCACGCGGTGGGCTAGCAATTACGGTTCACTGTAATTAGTTGGTGTTATCAGATAACACTTTTTCAATTCTTGTCAATTTTATTCTGCGACATAATATAGCTATTATGTCGATTGCTTCATTCATGATATATTCTGTTTGTATGATATGCCCTGTGATAGGCATATCATAATATGTTGCTATTAATATATCGTTATTAACTTAATGGTTGCTCTTCTTGATCTTTTATTTGTTTTTTTTCTAGACTTTCTACAATTTTGTTATGTATGCCATTAAAGCCACCATTGCTCATAATTAAAATTGCATCTGTTGGTCGGGCTGATTTTGTGATCATTTCAACCAGTAAATCAAGGTCGCCAGTCCAATAAGCTGGTTGAATACAAGCATCTACCACATCAGCAACTAACCAAGGTAGTTGTTCTGGTTGGAAGATGAAAATTTCGTCTGCACGTCCAAGCGATGGGGCTAGCTCATCTTTAGATATGCCTAATTTCATTGTGTTTGACCGGGGTTCAAGAACTGCTAAAATGCGGCGATTAGAGCCGATTTTGCTACGTAAAGCTTCTAATGTTGCTAAAATGGCTGTTGGATGGTGTGCAAAGTCGTCATAGATTTCGATGTTATTAACTTCACCATAGAGCTCTAAACGTCTTTTTGCATTAATAAACGAACCTAATGCTAAGCAGGCGTCAGCCGGTTCAATACCCACATTATGAGCGGCTGCAATCGCCATTACTGCATTATGCATATTATGTTCGCCTACTAATGAATATTTGACTTCACCTACTTTTTTATTCTTATAGAGAACAGCAAAATGGCTTGCATCATTGCTGATGCGTTGTGCTAACCAACCTGTTTCTGATTCAGTAAATACTTGTTCGCTCCAATAGCCTTTAGCCAATACTTGTTTTAAATTTACATCTTCTTGTGGCGAGATGATTAGTCCTTTACTTGGTACTAAACGAACTAGATGGTGAAATTGTTTTTGAATTGAACTTAAATCATCAAAAATATCTGCATGATCAAATTCTAAATTGTTCATGATCAATGTTTTAGGGCAGTAGTGCATGAATTTTGAACGTTTATCAAAGAATGAACAGTCATATTCGTCCGCTTCAATAACAAAAAAATTACCTTCACCTAATCTTGCTGAAACATCAAAGTTGCCAGGTACGCCACCAATCACAAAACCTTGTTTATAACCTTGTTTTTCCAAAATCCAATTAACCATTCCTGCAGTTGTGGTTTTGCCATGTGTGCCAGCCACAGCAATCACCCAACGATCACGTAATACATTATCATGTAGCCATTGTGGTGCTGAAATATAAGGAATGTTATTGTCCAAAATATATTCAACGCAAGGATTCCCTCGTGATAGGGCATTGCCGATGATGACTAAATCTGGTGTAGATGTTAGTTGTGATGGTTCATATCCTTCAATGATATCAATATGCTCTTTTTGTAAAAGTGTGCTCATTGGTGGGTAAACATTTTTATCTGAGCCTGTTACTTTGTGACCTAGAGAACGGGCTATTAATGCAATCCCTGCCATAAATGTGCCACAAATTCCAAGAATATGAATGTGCATTTTGTATCCTTAATGTTGTATAAATTTTATATTGATGACGTTGGGTACCATTGTCGATCTGGTCAGCAATTAGATGAATATTCAGCGCAATTTTGCAATTATAATCGATCCTAGTTGCTTATGCGATAGGCCATAGATGCTTAATGACTAAATTTAGTGCTTGGTTGCCGCGAAATTCATCAACATCTAAATGATAAATTACTTTTACATTTTTTATCGATTGATCTGGCCATTGCTGTCTATTCACATTAAAAAATATCCCCTCAATAAGTGGACCTCCATTTTGGGGCTCCAATACTAATTTAAGGTGTTTGTCGGCCAATAATCGTTGTTGATGAATAATAAATTCACCATCAAAAATAGGAGCACAAAACCCTTCGCCCCATGGGCCCGATTCTTTTACTTGCTTGGCAATTACGTAAGTAAAATCTTGGCTATCTATTTCACCATCGGTTTCAATAACCTGTTCTAGTAAATCGGGTTTTAATCGTGTGTCTAAGAGTGCTTCAATGCTGATTTTAAAACGTTCTAAATCTTCTTCGCGAATAGTTAATCCAACCGCCATTGCGTGGCCACCAAAGCTGGTTATTAAATCAGGGTGTTGCTGATTTAACTCATCAATAAGATCTCGCAGGTGTAGCCCTTTAATTGAGCGACCAGAGCCTTTTAAAAAACCGTCTTGCGTTGAGGCAAATGATATAACTGGCCGATAATATTTATCTTTTAAACGTGCCGATAAAATGCCAATAATACCTTGGTGCCATTCAGGGTGATAAAACACAAGTAAGTTAGGAATGGAGGTGTTTTGTTTTTCAACTTCTTCAATAAATGATAAAGCTTCTTCATGCATCGTTTGTTCAATGAGCTTTCGATCGTTATTGAGATTATCAAGATCTGTGGCTTTGTTGATAGCTGAATCATAATTATCGCAAAGTAATAATTGAACGCCCAATGCCATATTGTCCATTCTACCTGCAGCGTTTAATCTTGGCGCTATATAAAAAGCCAAATCTGTTGAAGTTAAAGAAGCTTGATCTTTTTTAGCGATATGTAATAAGGCTTTGATACCTTCACTACAATATCCAGATCGAATTCTGTTTATACCTTGGTGAACTAAAATACGATTATTGTGATCAAGTTTAACCACATCAGCAATAGTACCTAAAGCAACTAAATCTAATAAATTTGCCACATTATATTCGGTCAAATTTTTGTCAGCAAACCAGTTTTCTTGTCGTAATTTTGCGCGTAAAGCTAGCATAAAATAAAAAGCTACACCCACTCCGGCTAAATGCTTGGATGGAAAACTACAATTAGGTAAATTAGGGTTGATTATTGCATCGGCATTAGGTAATTGCTCGGGGCATAAATGGTGGTCGGTAATAATTACCGATAAATTTGATTGTTTGGCAAAATCAACAGCCTCAGTGGCAGAAATTCCATTGTCAACGGTAATAATGAGCTGGGCTTTTTGTAGAATAGCTTTTTTTACAACCGATATACTTAATCCATACCCATCGTCAAAGCGATCTGGAATGATGTAATCAACAAATTGACAGCCCATATTTTTAAGTGCTCTAACTGTTAAGGCTGTGCTTGTAGCGCCGTCGGTATCAAAATCGCCAACAATCATGATGTGTTCATTATTCTTCATTGCTGAATAAAGAATTTCAACGGCTTTTTCAATACCTTCTAATTTATTGTAATTGCAAAGATTGCGCGTGCTGTAGTCAAGCTCTTGCATGCTAGTAATGCCACGCAAGGCATAAATTCGCTGCAATAATAGCGGAATATCATTAGTAAATTCTGGATATACTTCAACTAATCTACGGTGTATTAATTTATTTTTTTTCATATTTTATATGCTAGCGTGTTGGCGCTAGCATGTATTATGTTTTAATTTTTAACAGAAATAATTTGTTAATTGTTATTTAGTTACTTTTTTATCTAAAGTTTCAATTAATTTATCTGCTGGAACATAACCAGAAACTAATTCTCCATCAGGTAAAATAATCGCTGGTGTACCATTAATTCCGATTTTTCTACCGATATTGAATTGCTGTGTTACGTAAGGCACCATACTGTTAGCTTTAGGAATAGTGTTGCCTTTATAAGCATTCTCAAATGCTGTTTTACGGTTAGTTACACTCCAAATGGATTGCATGTTTTTACCAACATCACTGTCAGCGCCTGCGCGAGGGAAAGCAAAATAGTGTACAGAAATACCCGCGTCTAAATATTTATTGATATTTTCATGTAGTAATTGACAGTAATGGCAAGTGTAATCAGTAAAAACTGAAATGATGTATTTTTCATTATTAGCTTTATAAACGATAGCATCGTTTTCAATTGATTTTATTAAGCTAAGATTGTAGCTATTGGCGATATTTTCAGGTTGATCGCCTTGAACGTCATAAATAGGACCTTGACTTAGGTATTTTCCATCATCAGTAACATAAAAAATACCATCAGGTGTTTTGACACTTTTTAAACCGTTTATGGGGCTAGTTGTAATTTTGATATTTTGTTCGTTGTAGCCTAATTTACCCATCGAATTAATAATATCGGTATTACTTGCTAGCGCTGTAGTTGATATTAATACCAAACCTAAAACTAATTTTTTCATTTAATTATCCTTATTTTTTCGAGTATTATGCTCGAGGATGATGTTTACTATGTAATTGTTTTAATCTTTCTGTTGCCACATGAGTATAAATCTGTGTAGTTGATAAGCTACTGTGTCCAAGCAACATTTGTACAACACGCAAATCCGCTCCATGATTAAGTAAATGGGTTGCGAAAGCATGTCGAAGCACATGGGGCGAAAGTGCCTCAATATTGATGCCGGTCAGTATGGCATAATATTTTATTCTATGCCAAAACGTCTGTCGTGTCATTTTTTTACCTAATCGGCTTGGGAAGAGAGCGTCAATAGCGCCGTTTTTTAGAAGATCGTTTCGGGCATATTTAAAATAATATTCAAGCCAATAAATGGCTTCTTCTCCCAGTGGTACTAGGCGTTCTTTGTTTCCTTTTCCTATAACTCTTACGACGCCTTGTCGTAAACTAATATCACTAATTTCTAAATTTACTAGCTCGGACACGCGCAAGCCTGTTGCATAAAGTACTTCTAACATGGCTTTATCTCTTAGTTCGATAGGATCTTCGATACTAGGGGATTCAAGTAACGCACTCACTTGTGATTCGGTTAAATCTTTAGGCAATTTTTTGGGAAGTTTAGGGGATGATAGCACCGCAGAGGGATCATCGGTACGATAATTTTCCTGATATAAATACTGAAAAAAACGTTTAGTTGCGCTAAGTAAACGTGCAGAACTACTTGCTTTATACCCATCTTTTACGCGTTGCATTAAAAATTCTTGTAAATTATGTGTTTGTGCAGTCAGAAAGGTGACATTTTGTTGTTGTAAAAATTGATTTAATGCCAACAAATCAAGCCTATAAGATTCAATGGTATTTTCAGCTAAGTTTCTTTCTAGCCATAATGAATCTAGAAAACGTTCTATTAACCGTTTATTTTGGGTTGGCGTGTCTTGATTAGACATCAAAATCATCTCTACATTACATTTATTCGTTACATTATATACTATTTGTCAATAAGTTTCTTTTATAACAGCTGTAGCTTATTTTTTTATTTTCTTTATTAATTACTATATACTGCGGTTTTGGTTATTTTAATATTATTTATGTTAAAGCGATGTGTTAATCTTTTTATTGCGCTGTTTGCTATCTTTATTATTGCCATGGAAACTTATATTTATTGTCATACTCAATTTCGTCCTTGGCAACCAAGTTCTCCAATAGGGCGATTAGTTTATTATTATAGTTTCTTTACTGTTTTATCGAATTTAATGTTGGCATTGAGTTGTTTTTGGCTAGCAGTCAATCCTAATTGTCACCGGTATAGTTTTAAAGTTATTCGGTTGAATGGGTTAGTTGGTGTGATTATCACCATTATTATATATAACTTAGTGTTAAGAAGTATTCATAATCCACCTAATACTCTGTTGAAAATAGCTAATGAAAGTTTACATGTTGTCATCCCTATTTTGGGAGTATTAAGTTGGTTTATTTGGGGACCATTTCGACGAATTAATGTTAAGGTCATCGTTGGATCAATATTATCGATGATTGGATATGGCGTTTATATTTTTATTCGAGGTTATTATACTAATCAATATCCTTATCCTTTTATTAATGTTGTGCAGGTTGGTTATTTTAAAGCGCTATTTGCTGTGAGTAAGATTTTTTTATTCTTTTTGGGATTAGCTTTTTTATGTTGGACAATTGACTGCTTAAGGAGTCGAAAATGAAACTGTATATTTATGAACATTGTCCTTTTTGTGTCAGGGCTAGAATGATTTTTGGTTTAAAAAATGTATCGGTTGAGCAGCAGGTATTACTGAGCGATGATTTTGCATTACCAGAGCGTATGATTGGTGAAAAAATGGCACCTATTTTACAAAAAGATGATGGCAGTTATATGCCAGAAAGCCTAGATATTGTTGATTATGTTGATACCAATTATGGCGGTAGTCCGATTTTAACTGGTTTGAGATCTTTAAATATTGCAAAGAAAATAAAACAGTTACAACAATATGATTATAAGCTAGTGTGTCCACGTTATATAAAACTGGGTTTAGCCGAATTTGCAACACAAAGTGCTATTGATTATTTTGTCACTAGTAAATCGAAGAAAATGGGTTCGTTTGATGAATGTTTGATGCAAACCGATTCGTTAGTGTCTGCCGTTTCAGATGTATTAAATAAACTTGATTCATTGATTGTTTCGCCAAATGCGTGTAATGGTCAATTGTCTTTAGATGATATCTGTTTGTTTCCCATTTTACGAAATTTGACGTGTGTAAAAACTTTAACTTTTCCACCTAAAATTAAGGCCTATATTCAATCAATGGCAGACCGCACGAAGGTTGATCTGTTTTTTGATAGAGCCATTTAATAATCAGGAATGTCGATTTTACTATTTTTTGGATGTTAAGCCATTGTTATAAAACGTTACATCATAATAAAGAACGGGGGAAATAAAAATAACCCCCGTTTGTTTTTTTTGATTTATTAATAACTTATTGTTATTAATTATATTAGATGGTTATGTTAATTACTTAATTTAATATCAATCACTTCAATATTATTTTTACCACCATAGATATCATACCAAGGTGTAGCGTATTGTTTTAATATTTTGTTAAGCTGTTCAACGTTTTCACGACCAGTTTGATCTAACCAACGTTTTAAGCCCTCTTTACCACCATTTGCATAGGCTGCAACTCCTTCAAACCATGTTGCACGACCACCTAAAATACCGCTATATTTAGCACCATTTTCACCAGCAAAAATCAGTTCTTGGTGGAAAGTTTTTGTTGGCACGCCAGCACTTAAATAAATGAAAGGGCGCGTTGCGGCATCGCTTGCTTGTTTAAAGTAGTCTGCTGCTTGTTTTTGCGTGTAGACAACGACGTTGTTATCGTTAAAGCCTTCTACATTTTTAAAGAGAACAGGAACTTCGACTTTTAAAATATCAATGTAATATTGCTCTTTAGTAAATTCTTTAATGGTATTAATGACTTTTTGTGGTTTGATTTTTGCAAATTCTGGGCTTTTATCGTCAGTTATCACGTTATCATATACAATAGGTTCAACAAAAACTGGAATATCAGCTGCTCTTGCCTCATTGCCTAAACGTTCTAAAAAAGCGTGCTTTTTATCTAAAATATCTTGAGGATCATCAGGATTATAATAAACCAATACTTTTGCGGCATCCGCACCTTTTTTTATTAAACGTTGTAATGAATCTTCGGGCAAAATATCGGGTAATCGTCCTGGCGTATTGGCGTCATATCCCGTTTTTTCGTACGACATGATTAATCCAGCATTGCTGTTTTTGGCAGCCATGCCTTTAAAGCCATATTCTTCATCTAACAAAATTGCACTGACATATTTAGTTAACTCTTGAGAAACAAGCTCCTTAAATTCATACACCATATCAATATGATAACGATCTTTACCAACGGCCGATTCCATCATCTTAACCATTGAACCTCGTTGATCGATCGCTAATGCAGCGATAACGCCATCTTGGTTTGATAATTGTTGCATACGTGTGAATTTGCCACGAGAAATACATTTTTTAGCCATTTTATAGCTCTCCATTTAGTAAGATGTACCATTGTAGTTTTTTTGTTTGACTATTTATTAATCATTCGTGCTAGTTTTAGCACTATACTTAATTAAAGCCAACTCAATTATTATGTAATGCGATGATGATTGAGTTTGCATCATCGTGCGAGCAAAGATTTCCTTTAAAAAAATAAGCGTTAGGGTATAGTAGTTCACAATGTTAAACTGTTTGTAAACAATAATTTACAAGGATCCACATGCAAGATGTAGTAACCCATACACCGACAAGAACTCTAAATGCTCAGGACTATAAAACATTAGCTCTTTCCGCATTAGGTGGAGCATTAGAATTTTATGATTTTATTATTTTTGTCTTTTTTTCAATAACCATTAGTCATCTTTTTTTTCCAAATGATATGCCGGCTTGGCTTAGTCAAGTTCAAACTTTTGGTATTTTTGCTGCTGGATATTTGATTCGCCCATTTGGCGGTATTGTAATGGCACACTTTGGCGATCTGTTCGGTCGCAAAAAAATGTTTACGTTAAGTATATTACTTATGGCATTACCAACACTATTTATAGGTTGTTTACCTACTTACACGCATATTGGTATTTTTGCTCCTCTATTATTGTTATTAATGCGATTGTGTCAGGGATTAGCGGTTGGTGGTGAAGTTTCAGGGGCTTGGACTTTTGTTGCTGAGCATGTGCCGAAAAATAAAATTGGATTGGCATGTGGCATTTTAACCAGTGGATTAAGCCTAGGTATTTTACTCGGTTCGTTAGTTTCAACGGCTATGAATAAATTCCTATCATCCGAACAACTCATTGATTGGGGATGGCGTATGCCATTTATTATTGGTGGTGTTTTTGGATTGATTGCAATGTATTTACGTCGTTGGTTAAAAGAAACACCAATTTTTCTGGAAATGCAAAAGCGTAAACAACAAGAATTGGCTAAAAAAATACCGGTTATCACTGTGTTGACGCAGTATTTACCTCAGACTATTTTGTCAATGTTACTTACTTGGGTGCTGTCTGCGGGTATTATGGTCATTATGCTAATGACGCCAATTTTATTACAAAAGCAATTTGGCTACTCGCCGATCGATGCGTTGCAAGGGAATATATTAGCAATTATTGGGCTCATTATAAGTTGTACTTTTTATGGCATGATGATGGATAAATTTGCTATGGGGAAAGTGATATTTATAGGTTGTACTATTGCAACCATTGTTATCGCTATTTTTTATCTTTCATTAGATAATCCGTACCTTTTATTTGTGACTTATTCATTAACGGGTTTTGTCGTCGGTATTGTTGGTTCTTTTGCTTATTTTATGGTGACCGTGTTTCCTACTCAGATTCGTTACAGTGGGGTATCGTTTTCATTTAATATGGCTTACGCCATTACCGGCGGATTAACCCCTTTGTTGATCTCCTTTTTGAGTGATTTTGTGAGCAAAATGGCGCCTGCCATTTATGTTATTGGATTATTTGGATTTGGTGCATTGATTGGGTTATTTTTATTAATTAATAATAACAGTCAAAAGTATATTGCTAAAGATATTGCATAATAAATACTGATCGTGGAACTTTAATTATTATTTAGTTATATAGGGAAATATCAATGATATGATTTGAGAAAATGTAGGCTGGTAAAATTCGAGGTCGTATGGTTGTTGATATGGAAACGAAGAAAAATGAATAATTTTTCAAAAATATAACGAATAAAAAGTAAGCTTTTACTGACTTTTTATTTATTTTATCATACTTATTTTTTAAGTTTTTAATTAGGTAAAGTGAATCTTTCTTGTATTTTATAAATAAACCCCTATTATGAATAAATTTTTCACGTTTATTTATATGTTTAAAGGAATCTTTATGTCAGAACATAATTTAGAAAATAAATTGAGAAAAGATCTTGGTTTAGTTTCTGCATTATCACTGGTTGTGGGCATGGTTTTAGGGGCAGGTGCTTTTATGAAACCCCCTGCAGTACTAGAAGTAGCCGGTGATTATCATTATGCACTATTAGCTTGGATAATTGGTGGTGTTATTTCTATTTGTGGTGGGTTAACACTTTGTGAACTAGGTGTAATGTTTCCAAAAACTGGTGGAATGCTCGTTTATTTAGAAAAAATCTATGGTGCCAAAATTTCTCATCTTTATGGTTGGATGATGACAGTCATTTTTTCGCCTGCTTTAATTGGTGCACTAGTAGGCTATTTTAGTTCGGTGTTTTGTTCATTATTTAAAATTGAAAGTACATACAAAATGGCAGTAGGAGCTGGAGCATTAGGTTTTATTGCTTTTATTAATGCAATTGGTGTTAAACAAGCTGGCTATCTGCAAACTATTGCGACAGCTTGTAAATTGATCCCAATACTGTTACTAGCGATATTTGGATTATGTAAAGGTAATGGGCAAGTTGCATTATTTAGTGCTAGTGGTCAGGGTATTGAGACGTATGCCCCTTTTGCTGTTGCGATCTTAGCTACATTATTTGCTTATGATGGCTGGGCTCAAGTAGCATCGGTTGCGGGTGAAATTAATAACCCAGCTAAAGTATTGCCTAAAGCAATTATTTTGGGAATTATATTTTTAGTCATTGTCTATGCTTGTATCAATATTGCATTATTTAAAATCTTTCCAGTTCAAGAGATGGTCTCATTAGGACATAAGGCTTCTTCTGTTGCATCGCAACGTCTGTTTGGACATTTAGGTGGTAATCTGGTTGCAGTTGGTATCATGGTCTCAATTTTGGGCGGAATTAATGGCTATATCATGACATTATCACGTACTATTTTTAGTATGGCTGAGCGAGGCAATATTGTTGGTGCGCGTTATTTAAGCACAATAGATGAAGACAGCCGTTCACCGGTAAATGCAATTTTAGTGCTTGTCGTTTTTTCATTTTTATACTCGGTATTATTAGATGCCGATCGTTTGTCTGAAATTTCAATGTTTTCGATTTGGGTTTTTTATTTATTAACTTTTATTGGTGTTATTATAGCCAGAAAAAAATACCCCAATATACCAAGATCTTATAAAGTAATTGGTTACCCACTTATTCCTATTATTGCCATTGCAGGTTCTATTTATGTCATTTATGGAATGCTGATTCATCAGACAGAAAATGGTATTGCATCAATCGTACTGACATTAATTGGTTTACCAATGTACTATTACTATCAACGTAAGAACCAAAATAGAGATCTGTCAGTTGGTGAAGTGAAAAAGTATCGTATCAAAACACAATACACTACAGCGATATTGGCAATCGGCGTTGTTGTTTTGTTAATCATGTATGGCAGTATGGCTAGATAATAGCACCTTGATTACTGATTAAATAGTTTGTTTGATGCTATTTTAAAGTATCAGTAAAAGAAACTTTATTAGCAGAATTAAAAAGCTTATTTTTTGCTAAATAAAAAAATAAACCCCCGATTATATCGAGGGTTTTTCTACAATTAGCATATCTAATATGATTAGCGTTTATATTAAGTATGCTTAATTTTTTGTATCAACTTTAGGTTTAGCAATATAATTATAAATCACTAATATGGCAAAAATGGCGATAATAATCCCCATTATTACATCTTTATTAAACCATTTAGCCATATTTCCAAGGATGATCCCAATGCCACAGAAGTCGACATCAGAGAAGGTCGTATTTGCAAAACCTAATGATCCTAATACAGGCAATAACACAACGGGTAAAAATGTGACCAATAAACCATTAGCAAAGGCGCCAAGCATTGCACCACGACGTCCTCCCATTGCATTACCAAATACCCCAGCTGTTGCACCACAGAAAAAATGAGGAACTACACTAGGTAGTATAAGTACTGTATTTAATTGGCCCAAAACAAATAGGCCAACTAATCCGCCAAGAAAACTAAATAGGAAGCCAATTAAAACAGCATTAGGTGCATACGGGAAAACGACAGGACAATCTAATGCAGGTTTGGCATTTGGAACTAATTTTTCTGAGAAACCGGTAAATGCAGGTACGATTTCCGCAAGAATTAGTCTAACACCTTGCAAAATAATAAAAACACCAGCGGCAAAGGTAATTGCTTCAATGATTGCATAAACGAGATAATTATCTCCTTTGCTTAAAGAGGTTTCGACGTAAGCAGAACCAGCAAATATGGCAAGAATTAAATAGATGATCATCATCGTTAGTGAGATAGAAATTGAACTATCCCTTAAAAAGCTTAAATTTTTAGGTAAATTCATATCTTCAGTTGAACGAGAATTTTTACCCACTAATTTACCAAGATAACCAGCTAGAACATATCCTAAAGTCCCAAAGTGACCAAATGCTACATCATCATTACCTGTAATCTTGCGCATTTGTGGTTGAGCTAAAGCAGGGAAGAAAGCCATAATAAGACCAAGTACTAATGAACCAGTCAACACTAATTGCCAGCTTTCAAAACCAGCTACAGTTAGAATAATACTAATCATACAAGCCATATAAAAAGTATGGTGTCCTGTTAAGAATATAAATTTCAAACGGGTAAACCGCGCAACGACAATATTGGCAACCATACCAAATGCCATAATTAAGGCAGTTGCAGTGCCATACTTGTTTAATGCCAGAGAGACAATTGCTTCGTTATTCGGAATAATACCTTGCAATTTAAAAGCTTGCTCAAACATCATGCCTAACGGTGTAATTGCGCTAATAAGTACAGTAGCACCACCGCTTAATACCAAAAATCCTAAAATGGTTTTAACAGTACCTTTTACTGTATCAGCAAATGATTTACGTTGAACGATAAGCCCTGCCATTGCAATAAGCCCAACTAATACAGCTGGTGCTTTTAGAATATCAACAATAAATTTTATTATTTCTTGAATCATAGCAATACCTCATAATTTGACTAATGCTTTGCAAAATATTCAACGAGCTTTGCTTCTAAGTCATTGATATCTATTATGTTGTTTAAAATGACCAATTTATCGTTTGGAATGCCTGAACTGGCGGCTAAATCTTTTGTCATAACAAATAGATCTGCTTGATCGGGTGTTGCAGATGCAAGATCTGCGTGAGTGACTTCTGCATCAATATTTAGTTTTTTAATGACTTTTTTAATATTCATTTCAACCATAAAACTACTGCCAAGGCCTGAACCACAAACTGCCATAATTTTCATTTTGTTTATCCTTTTGTTGATTTTAATTGAATTTAATAACGTTCGATAACAGCTAATATTTCATCACGATTTTGTGAATTAAAAATTGTTTGGATATCGTTTGATTCACCGAAGAGTGTTGCCAATTGTGTTAACATCTCAATGTGGCTGGTGCTATCATTGGCTGCTAATAAAGTAATTAAATAGACAGGATCATTCTCTTGAGAGTTAAATTTAACTCCTTGCTTGACTAATAACATGGATAAGCCTAATTGATTTACACCTTGTTCTGGTCTAGCATGGGGCATCGCAATACCCGGTGCCAATACGTAATAAGGCCCTATAGATTCGTGCAGTTCAAAAATAGCCTTAATATAACTTGGTGTAATGGTATTATTTTCTAATAATGGCACAGCACAAAGTTGTATTGCCTCTTTCCAATCACTGACAGAATCGACAACATTAACTGTTTTACAGGTTAACCATGTTTTTAACATTCTACCTCCATTAAAATTGTTATTATTGATTGTCATTAAGCAAGTTAACATACTGAGTAACAATAGGAATTAAAAAATGGTAGAAATGTGATAGCGCTATCAAAAGTAGATAAAAATGTTACCTATTGTGTGATATAGATAACATTTTAAAGAATTAATTCTAAAATAATTTAATATTGGCATAATAATATTATACAGAAAGTGGTAGTTTAAAACTCGTTATACCAGACATAGTTAATAAGTCATCTTCTGTTACTTTGCTATTTTTAAAGCAAGGTTTGCATAAATAAAAAAACTAAGTTAAATTCAATCGGAATGAAAGATGCAGGATACGAAAAAACGCAGAGGTACAGGGCAAATTACCTTATTTGATGTCGCTAAATATGCTGGTGTGGGAACAATGACAGTATCAAGAGCTTTACGCATGCCAGAAAAAGTTTCTGATAAGCTTCGTCAAAAGATCCAATTAGCTGTTGATACGTTAGGATATAAACCCAATATAGCTGCAAGTTTATTGGCATCCGCTTCTGCTAATCGCGTTATTGCAGTTATTACAACAAAAATTTATGACCATTCAGCACAAATATTGCTAGATGTACTGCAAACACATCTCGCAAAGGAAGGTTATACGACATTAATCATCGAATCTTATCATTACCATAAGTGTGAATCACAATTGTTAGACACACTATACAGTCATAATCTTGAGGCAATATTACTCTTTTATATTGAAAATGATGATCTAATAGAAAAAATTATTCAAAATAAAACAGTACCGATTATGAATATTGGGAAAAAACATGAAGAATTGATAGACATTAATGTTGAATTTGATGATAGTCTTGCAATGTATAAATTAACCGAGCATGTAATTAAAAAAGGTTACCAAAATATCGGATTACTGTGTGCCAATCAGCAATATCATCTTTTTCAACAACGTTTGCATGGTTGGCACAAAGCGATGCTTACTTATCATTTACCTTCTCATCGGATAGTTAATGCTGCAAAACCTGCTAATTTCAGTACTGGCGCAGAACTGTTACCCGATATACTTTTGAACTGGTCCGAACTTGATGCTCTAATTTGTACTACAGATGAATTAGCCTGTGGTGTACTGTATGAATGTCAGCGGAGACATATTCGTGTTCCTTATCAATTAGCTGTGAGCGGATTTGGTGATAATGAGTTTAGTCAAGTTAGCTTTCCCCCTTTGACAACAGTGGCATTGCAATCCAAACAAATAGGGGAATATATTGCAATTTTATTATTAAATAAGCTAAAAAACATAGTAAAACAGTATAAGTCAGATTTATCGACATTACTCCCTGTCATTAAATCCCGTGCCAGTTTATAGCTTTGATAAAGGTTAGATAGAATAAAGACGATATTAGATGCTAGTTTTTAGTTGCATTGTTAATGCAACGTTATTTTGCTAAGTTATGTTTGAAATATAAATCGGTTGTTATCATTTTGAAATAGAGATAATAAAAAAACCTACTCATGTGAGCAGGCTTTTCTAATAAAATTGGTCGGCGAGAGAGGATTCGAACCTCCGACCCACTGGTCCCAAACCAGTTGCGCTACCAAGCTGCGCTACTCGCCGTTAGGATGCGCATAATACTGCGCTAACTAAAAAGTGTCAATACTTACCGCAAAAAATTATGCCCATTACATGTTTATTTTGATAAAGGTGCCGGTGTTTTACCTATGCGTTGATAAAATTCGACAACAAAATCTTCGTAACGTTTGTTAGCAACAGCTTCACGAATTTCTGCCATTAAGCGTTGGTAATAACGTAAATTGTGGATGGTATTTAAACGCGCACCTAAAATCTCACCACACTTATCTAAATGATGAAGATAAGATTTTGTATAATTCTTACACGTATAACAGTCACAATGAGGGTCAAGTGGTGTGATGTCGTCTTTATATTTAGCATTCCGGATTTTTATCACACCATCGGTAACAAATAAGTGGCCATTACGCGCATTTCGGGTTGGCATTACACAGTCAAACATATCAATTCCGCGGCGTACTCCTTCAACTAAATCTTCAGGTTTACCTACTCCCATTAGGTAACGAGGTTTATCGGCAGGTAATTGTGGACAAGTACCTTCTAAAATTCGGTGCATATCCGCTTTAGGTTCTCCAACAGCCAATCCCCCAACCGCATAGCCATCGAAGCCAATTTCGGTTAATCCTTTAATTGAGATATCACGTAATTCCTGATGTATACCGCCTTGCACGATACCAAATAGCGCATTTTTGTTGCCTAATTCATCAAATCTCTGGCGACTTCGTTTGGCCCAGCGTAATGACATCTCCATTGATTTTTTGACGTAATCCCAGTCTGCTGGAAAGGGTGCACATTCATCAAAAATCATGACAATATCTGAACCTAAATCGTATTGAATTTCCATTGAAATTTCGGGGGATAAGAAAATTGAATCCCCATTGATTGGATTACGGAAATAGACGCCTTCTTCTTTTATTTTGCGAATATCACCTAAACTAAAAACTTGGAATCCACCAGAATCGGTTAAAATTGGGCCATGCCATTGCATAAAATCATGTAAGTCGCCATGTTTGCGCATGATTTCTTGCCCAGGCCTTAACCATAAATGGAATGTATTACCAAGTAAGATTTGAGCTCCGGTTGCTGAAACCTCTTCAGGTGTCATACCTTTTACGGTTCCATAAGTACCAACCGGCATAAATGCTGGAGTTTCAACAGTATATTCGATCCCTCGTCGATCGAATTTCATGCGACCTCGACGTGCTAACCCGTCAGTATTATCTAATTCAAATTTCATTTTTTATTAACCTCTTGCGACCAAATAAACAGTTTGGCGCCAATCATTGTTATAATACGTAGCTGTATCATTCATTTGCGGGGGCATAGTTTATCGTGCTAGGGCGCAATAGACAATATTGAAAGGAGTTAAGACCTTTGAAACATATTATTTCATTTTTAATGTTATGCTTTTTATTTAGTTTACTGGCTGGTTGTCAAAACCAAAAGAATGAAACTACATTTATTATTACTTCAGAACAAATTAAACAGTTATCTGAACAAGATCTTATGGCTATTGGGGCTCAATCGTGTGCTCAATCAGATAAACGATCTGTTATTGCTAATGAAAATAGTTGGCTTTATAAAAAACTTGAAATGCTAACCCAAACATTACCTAAACAGGTTAATAATATTGAAGTAACTTACAAAGTTTATTTAAATACCGATCCTAATGCTTGGTCTACAGTTAATGGTTGTATTCGTATAAATAGTGGGCTTATGAAATTACTGAGTGATAATGAGCTACAGGCGGTTTTAGCTCATGAACAAGCTCATATTGCCCTTAAACATGCTATAAAATCATTCAGACTCGCCCCTTATGTTGAAATAGTTAATGACGATATCATTGTTCTTATTAAAGAAGATATTGCTCAACAATATGAGTTTGAAGCTGATCATTATGCTTTAGATTTATTAATACGCGAAAATATTAACCCTATGGGGCTTGTCACTATGTTAAAAAAGATGCCGATTCATTCAACAAAAAAAATAACATCACATCCATCAAATACAAAACGTATTGATCGTATTTTAGATAGATTAAGCAGTAAATAAGTATTTATATTGATAGTTTTAAAATAGCCAAACAAGTTTTAGCTACTAAAGCTTAGTTTAACTTTATTTGGCTATTTATTGAACATGCCTTTAAGATTGGTTATCCTGAGTGGTGATAAACATTGCATCACCATAACTAAAAAATCGATATTTTTCATTAACTGCATGTTGATAGGCATCCATGGTATTTTTGTAACCAGCAAATGCAGAAACAAGCATAATCAACGTTGATTCAGGTAAATGGAAATTAGTTATCAGTGAATCAATAACCTTAAATTGATAGCCCGGATATATAAAAATTTGAGTATCAGCAAAAAAAGGTGCTATTTTACCTGTTTTTTGAGCTGCACTTTCTAAAGCTCGAACAGATGTTGTCCCGACAGCGATAACTTTATTGTTTCTTGCTTTACACGCTAACACTGCTTCCACAACAGATTCAGGTACTTCGGCATACTCGGAGTGCATAACATGTGTTTCAATATTTTCAACTCTAACTGGTTGAAATGTTCCTGCACCAACATGTAGGGTGACAAATGCCATTTCAACCCCTTTTTGTTTTAATTTTTCTAATAGAGGTTTATCAAAATGAAGACCTGCCGTTGGTGCAGCAACAGCACCAGGTACTCTGTTATAAACTGTTTGATAAACTTCACGATCTTGTTCATCATCTGGACGATTTATATAAGGTGGTAATGGAATATGACCAATTTTATCTAAAATGTTAAGTACATTATCAGGAAATTGCAATTCAAATAACGCATCGTGGCGTGCTAACATAATAACACTAATGGAGGTATCTTCCCCTAGTATCAGTTCAGCACCTGCTTTTGGGGATTTCGATGCTTTAATATGTGCAAGAGCACGGTTACCATCTAATAATCTTTCAATTAGTATTTCAATTTTTCCTCCTGATGCTTTTTTCCCATATAAGCGAGCAGGAATAACTTTTGTGTCATTAAAAACAAGTAAATCTCCAGGATTGATTTTATCAACAATATCAGTGAATACCTTATCTTCAATTTTACCTGTATGGCTATTAAGAGATAAAAGTCGGCACGCGCTTCTGGTTTTTTTAGGGTGTTTAGCAATTAGCTCTTTAGGAAGATAAAAATCAAAATCGGATAGTTGCATAATTTTTTTTCCTCAAAAAATGAGGCGTTAGTCTAAAGCTCCCATAATGTCTAATCAAGTAATTATTTATTGATTATTATGATGGTTACGTTAAAATTTCGATTGTCTAACAAAATTTAGACATTAAAATTTATATTAATATAAGGAAAATAATATGAAAAAACATCAAAAAACATTGTTGGTTGCATTGCCTTTAGTCGCTGCGATGTCACTCGTTGGTTGTAAAAATATGGGTGTAGATGATTTAACGAGTCTTGGTATGAAAGGTTTGAAAGCGGCAACTCTAAGTGATAATGATGTGAAAGCATTAAGCCAAAAATCATGTGCTGAAATGGATGCACAATCAAAAATTGCTCCAGCAAAAAGTGCTTATGCTAAACGATTAAATAAAATTGCTAAAGCGCTTGGTAATAACTTAGATGGAACACCAATTAACTATAAAGTATATATTACAAAAGATGTTAATGCTTGGGCAATGGCTAATGGTTGCGTTCGTGTCTATAGTGGTTTAATGGACATGATGACTGATAATGAAATTGAAGGTGTTTTAGGTCACGAATTAGGCCATGTTGCTTTAGGTCATAGTAAAAAAGCAATGCAAGTTGCTTATGCAACTGAAATCGCACGTGATGCTGCGGCAGCATCAGGTAATGCAGCAGTAGCTTCATTATCTAAATCTAAATTAGGTGCTTTAGCATCAGCTGTGATTAATTCTCAGTTTTCACAAAAACAAGAACAAGATGCAGACAATTACTCTTTCGATTACTTAGTTAAGAAAAAAATTAATCCAGCAGGTCTTGCAACAGCATTTGATAAATTAGGTGGCGGTGATGCTTCAATTTTAAGTAGTCATCCATCTTCATCAGATCGCGCTAAAAACATTCGTAAAAAACTAGCTGAACTAAAAAAATAAAAATTATTCTTAGTCTAAAGCGCCATTCATGGCGCTTTTTTTGCTATTTATCAATTGTTGGCTCGGGGAGTAAAGAAAATGCAATCTGATAAAATAATGTCAAACTCTAAGATAGATAAAATTGATGAAATAAAAAAGCCGTTTTTTTGGATTAGTCAACTTTTTATTCTGAACGCAACAGTTGTGGGGGCTGCTTAGCAGCAAATCAAGGTTATAAACAAGCTGTACAATTCGAAAACATGAGAAGTTATAAAAAAACTCCTACTTTCAGAAATCTTTGCAATTTGAATTAACTGATAATATTGCTATTTTGGGGCACGCAGTTAGCCTTTAAATTTTATACATTTGTTTGGGATAATATGAAGTGAAGTGTTCGTCAACAACGCTAACAACTCAACGTTTTATTGTGAGGTTGCTTGTCTTCATGATGAAATAGTTAAAGGTAATATGGCTATTTTGATTGATGTTACCAAACTACAAGAACAGATAGAAAGAGTTGAAAAAGATCTTTTACTAGCATTAGATTCAAGTACTAAAAAATTGAAAAATTATTTGAAGGCACTGATGTCATTTTATAGATATCTTGATTGAACTATTAAATTTATCCCCAGTAAAAACTGGGAATAAATGAATTATCGATTTATTGTTTATAAGAAGATAAGAATTTAGCAAATCGCCCAATAGCATCTTCAAGTTCACCGGAATGAGGTAATGCAACAATTCTGACATGATCTGGTTTATGCCAATTAAATCCGGTCCCTTGTACAAGTAGCACTTTTTCTTGCAATAAAAAATCCAACACTAATTTTTGATCGTTATGGATATTAAACTTTTTCTGATCTAATTTTGGAAATAGATACAAAGCACCTTGTGGTTTTGTGCATGAAACGCCGGGTATGTCATTAAGCAGTCTCCAGGCCAACATACACTGATCGTATAGTCGTCCTCCCGGCACAATAAATTCGTTGATACTTTGGTAACCACCTAGCGCACCTTGAATTGCATGTTGTAATGGCACATTGGCACATAAACGCATTGAAGCCAACATATTTAAGCCTTCAATGTAACCTTTTACGTGTTGTTTAGGGCCACAAAGTGCCATCCAGCCTTGTCTGAATCCTGCAACTCGATAAGTTTTTGATAGACCACTCATGGTAATAACAAATAAATCAGGTGCTAATGCGGCGATAGAATAATGCTCTGCATCATCATATAAAATCTTATCGTAAATTTCGTCAGCAAAAATAATCAAATTATGTTGCCTAGCAATTTCCGCGATTTCAAGTAACACATCTTTACTATAAACAGCGCCAGTTGGGTTATTGGGATTAATAATCACTATTCCTTTCGTTTTTGGAGTGATTTTTTGTTTAATATCTTCCAAATCTGGTGACCAGTTTGCTTCTTCATCGCAAAGATAGTGCACAGCATTACCGCCAGACAAGCTAACTGCTGCCGTCCATAATGGATAATCAGGCATAGGAACGAGTATTTCATCACCACTATTAAGTAATGCTTGCATAGATTGCACTATTAGTTCTGATACACCGTTGCCAATGTAAATATCTTCAACATCTAAACTATTAATTCCCCGGGCTTGATAATGTTGCATGATTGCTTTTCGAGCAGAATAAAGACCCTTGGAGTCACAATAACCCTGTGAAGAAGATAAATTTCTAATTACATCAACTAATAATTCGTCAGGGGCAGCAAAACCGAAAGGAGCGGGATTTCCAATATTGAGTTTAAGAATAGTTTGACCTTCTTCTTCGAGTCGCTTTGCATGTTCAAGAATTGGTCCACGAATGTCATAACAAACATGTTCCAATTTATTGGATTTTTGGAAATTCACCATAATATCGCCCTTTCTATTTATTTTGATAATTTTTTGTTTTAATAAAAAAAACAATCTACTCCTATTTCGATAATTTTTGAAGATGCTATTATAGTTAGCTCAATAAATACTATTTAACTGTCTAAAATTTGTGCGGAGAGTATTATGAAAACTATTTTAACAGTCATCGGTAAAGATCAAACGGGAATTATTGCCGGTATTAGCCAAAAATTGTATGAATTAGATATTAATATTTTAGATGTCAGCCAAACCATTATGGATGAATATTTTACGATGATTATGCTACTTGATTTATCTAAAATTAAAGTGTCATTTGATGAGGTAAAAACAACTCTTATCCAAACAGGCGATAAGCTTAAGGTCAAGGTCAACTTACAACGTGAAGAAATTTTTGATGCTATGCATCGTTTGTAATATTAATTCGTTGTTTATTTTAAAGGATAGTTCTAATGGAAACAAAACAGATCCTCGAAACCATTAAAATGATTGAGGAAGAAAAGCTTGATATCCGCACAATAACCATGGGTATTTCTCTTCTTGATTGTATAGATAGTAATGGTGAAAAAGCACGGCAAAAAATTTATGACAAAATTACACGATTAGCTAAAAACTTGGTCAAAGTTGGCGATGAGATTACATCAGAATTTGGTATTCCAATTATTAATAAACGTATTTCTGTCACACCAATGTCCTTGATTGCTGGTGCAAGCGATGATAAAGATTATATCGCGTTTGCCAAAACACTGGATGAAGCGGCCAAAGCGGTAGGTGTTAACTTTATTGGTGGCTTTTCGGCACTGGTGCAAAAAGGCTATCATAAAGGCGATGAAATTTTAATTAAATCTATTCCTCAAGCACTAGCACAAACCGAACGAGTTTGTTCATCAGTTAATGTTGGTTCAACCCAAACAGGGATCAACATGGATGCTGTAAAGCAAATGGGGCATATTATCAAAGAAGCGGCGAAATTAACTGCAGATAATAGCAGTATGGCATGCGCTAAGTTAGTTGTGTTTGCCAATGCAGTTGAAGATAACCCATTTATGGCCGGTGCCTTTCATGGTGTAGGTGAAGCTGATTGTGTTATAAATGTGGGTGTTAGTGGACCTGGTGTAGTTAAGCGAGCGTTGGAAAAAGTTAAAGGTGAACCTTTTGATATTGTTGCTGAAACCATCAAAAAAACCGCATTTAAAATTACACGAATGGGACAACTGGTTGGTAAAGAGGCTTCTGAACGTTTAGGTGTTAAATTTGGCATTGTCGATTTATCGTTAGCGCCAACGCCAGCCATTGGCGACTCGGTTGCCCATATTTTAGAAGAAATGGGGTTAGAAGCAGTTGGCACACATGGTACAACAGCGGCACTGGCTATGCTTAACGATGCTGTTAAAAAAGGTGGCGTAATGGCATGTGGTCATGTCGGTGGTTTAAGCGGAGCATTTATCCCTGTTTCTGAAGATGCTGGGATGATTGATGCTGTCAATAACGGTGCACTAAATCTTGAAAAACTTGAAGCGATGACTTGTGTGTGTTCAGTTGGACTCGATATGATTGCAATCCCCGGTGATACGCCAGCTGAAACTATTTCAGCAATTATTGCTGATGAGGCTGCAATAGGGGTGATTAACCATAAAACAACGGCGGTAAGAATTATTCCTGCGGTGGGTTTAAAAGTCGGCGATAATATCGAATTTGGTGGCTTATTAGGTCATGCACCAGTTATGCCGGTAAGCAAATTTGGTTCATGTGATTTCATCAACCGTGGGGGGCGAATTCCTGCTCCAATTCATTCATTTAAAAATTAATGTATCAATTTTTAATGATCTCGTTATTTCCTTATTCCGTCTGCACTAAAGCAGGCGGAATACAGGGGAATCAACTTATTTATTTGGTAATGCTTAAAAGGCTATTTTGTTTCATTGGTTTTAGCTGTTTATTGGTGTGTGGGGTATTTTTTATGCTCGTGAACTGCGTAAAGAAGTTATGCAGGATATAGCGGAAAAATAATGAATAAATGAGATCTAAAGTATTCGTTGAACATATTTTGCAATAAATCTGGTGGTAATATTAGTTGCCATCAGACAACGAACAATAAGGTAATTATTATATGGTTGTCGATAAGCGAATTCATGTTGTTTTAAAAGCATTAATTCATAATCCAAATATGAGTGGTGTAGAGCTTTAATCTGAATTTGGGTTAACTCGTAAACAGCTTAGTTATACTATTAAGAAAATTAATGACTTTCTTGAATCCTCTAATCTTGAATTAATTAAACGATTTAAAACTGGTAAATTTAGTGTTCCCAAATTAGTCATCGAAACCTTTAGGGATGAGCCTGTATCGCTTGCTATTGGACGTTATATTTATTCTGAAGATGAACGAGTTCATTTGCTACTCTTTTTTCTATTAATTAGAACGGAAAGGATGTCGTTAATACATCTTTCTTCGTTCCTTACCGTCAATCAAAATACAGTTCTTAATGATATCAAAAAAGTACAAGCAATGATTGTTCAATATCATTTACAAATCAACTATGGCCGCGAGAATGGTTATCGTATTATCGCCAATACTTTGTTCAAACATCGTATCGGTTAATAATGCATTACTTTTTTGTACATTCATGATTAATTTATTATAAGGATAGGGTTCATCTAAATCTTTTTGAGAATCGAAGATTTCTTCTGGCTCGTATTTTTTAGTTTTAACTACTTTGCCATTTTTATTTAAAATTTGATTTTCTATATGTTTGGGTTTTTCATAACGAATCACATGATTAGTTTTAATTCCTTGATTATCAAAATAATCATCAATTGCGTAGATACCATCTTGTCTAATATAGGATTCAATGACTGAATTTCCTGATTTTATATTTTTTCTAATTGCTTTGGTCATTAATCCCGTATCTTCATCAAAAAATACCTCAGAAGAATATATAATATTGTGATCATTATCATATAATTCTATTTTAAGGTTTTTTAAATTATGATTTTGCCAATAATCATAATGATAATGATTAATTGTTGATAAAGGTCTTTTTTGGATACTGACCACTATGCCATGTTTTTTTTCAATCCGTAAATAGCAAGGTAGCTCAAAAACCTCTTTGAATGAGGCTTGTTTATGTAATTGCTTATGTTCATCTAAGGTATAAAAATAAACACCATCAGCTAGCGATTGAAAGGAATCAGTTGGATATAATATTTCGATAATATTACGCTTACGCTGCCATACATCGTTGTATTGATAGTTTTTATTTAATTTTACCTGAGCTATATTTTGAATAGCCATTTTATACATTTTGGGTTTTGTTTCTAAATTAACTAATGACGAGAATAGCTCTTTTTCAGGGACACTGTATTTATTATTAAGAAAGTTTAGAAAATCATGTTGAAAATAGACATTATCAGGTACAATGCCCTGAGCTTTTAATTTTTGTATCATTTGTTGTTGATTATTTATGTTTACCTCTGCTAAAACACAGTGAAAAGTTCCCACCCATAATAAAAAAGGGATTAAGCATATCTTTACCAAGTTTTTCATATCGTCTTCAACTCCTTTCAAATTAGATTTACTAGTTGTCGTATTCCGGCTTTGCATTTTCAGATATATCTAATAGTTTTTTCATTAGTATTTTTCTTATTATATTTTTTTCTGTTGTTTTTTTTAGAAAGGTTATCTAAAGATTTTTTATAACGGATAAAATGCCTATCTTGCTCTAGCCCAATACAATCAGGATTAGCTAAATTACAGGTGGCTAATAATAAAAACAAAAAAGTATGGCAATTGGTTTCCTTATAACTGTCATTGGTCCAACTCCATTCTTCATGTGTCCCATCCTGTTGTATTGCATCAAATATCTGCTCTTCATTTCGCGTATCATTAGGCAACAAATAAGGCGATGTTGTAAATTTGATTTTCTCCAAATGGAAATGACCATTTTGATGCGGCTCAAAGGCTCGGCAAGAATGGTCATTATTATTTTTTTTGCGCCCTGCATTTCGATCTTTTGTTGGCGTTAATTCAGTTAATTCTTTGTTGTGATCTTTCTTTCGTCTTTTGGAGTGGTCACCATTTAAAGTACCATCGCTAGAAATGATGTTTTTGCCATTAAAAATATTTATAGGTTGGAAAGGAAAACCTACAGGATACCAACCATAACTTTCCCGAAAGCCATTGGCTTTACTTGAGATTTGTGATGGATTTTTATTGTTATCAACAAGATCTTTTTCTTTTAATCCCCTTTCACGTGAATTTTTCATTACTTCATCTATTTCAGATTCATCTTCATGTAAAAATTCAATCCTAAAATGCCCAACTTCAAATATCAGCAAATTAATCGGTATTCTTCGAATTAAAATCTCTTCTAATGGTCTTACTCCCGCCTTGACTTTGGCAATGACTTTTGAGGATTGACGTGGATAGGTGGCGGATTTTACGGTTATCCAAGTCATAAAATAATCCTTAATTTTTTTATCAATACGAGCTATATTTTCTATATAGTGACAATTGGTAATAGTAGTTTCCTTAGGTTCAATGTATTAAATTCTTTTTAGAAAAATGTCGTTGATTAACGCACCTTATTTAAGTTATCTAAATTATTTAGTTATTATTTTTTTATTAAACATGTTCAAATAGTATCATTTCAAAACCATCAGGGTTAAAAGGTAAATTATCATAGAGTTGAGGATTATTTTGGTCTTCAATTTCATGAGTGGTAAATAACACATTGCCTTTATTATCAAGATATTGGTTCAGGATATCTCCTTCATTTGATATTTCAATATGGTTAGTTTTAATACCCTGCTCATTAAATCTTTCTAATATCGCAGTAATATTCTTCTTTTTACAATGTATAAATGTTCTGATAGTGGTTCCTTGTTCATTTTTGATAATTTGAGATAACGGTATATAACTACCTTTTTCATACTTGGTTTCTATCATTAATTTAGGTATCACTAGGCTTTCAAGTACGGTCAATTTACTGCTAATAGGGGCATTCTTTTTATATTCAAATTCGGTGGATAACCACTGTATTCGTTTTTTTTGTAATATTGATATGATTTTGCCCATTTCTTTTTCAACACGGATATAAGTGGGTAAGCTAACAGCCTGCTCAATGCTATCTAATGGCGTTAATTGGTCTTTATCTGTTAGCGTATAAAAATACACACCATTTTCTAATGATTTAAACTGCGCTAAAGGTAGTGAAATTGGCGATTGTTGCCATTTTGTTTTATTAATTTTTTTATACTGATAATTATCACCTATTTCTACTTGGATTAAATCGCTATATTTATCATGAGGAGATTGGTTTTCGGCTTGAATTAAAGTTAATGGGGCTTGATGGGGGAAGTTTTTGTATCGCTCTGCCATAAAACCGGGAAAAGGTAATTGATGGTAATAAACTTGCTTAGGTTTAATGCCTAAATATTGTGCTCTATTAATCGCCTCACTATCGTATTTACTATTATCATCCAGACCCTGTTCAAACAACGAATCCGTAAATAACATATGGGCTTTTTTTACATCTATCATTAATTTATTGTAAGGATAGGGTTCGGGTAAATCTTTTTCAAAATCAAAGATGTCTTCAGGCTCCCTATTTTTTGTTTTTATAACTTGACCTGCTTTATTAAGTATTTGGTTTTCTGCATGTATTAGGGACTGGTTATGATGAATGACATGATTAGTTTTTATGCCTTGCTTGTCAAAGTAGTCTGCAATGCTATAAAGATTAATCTCTCTAATATAATTTTCAATTGAATAGCGCCCCGTTATCGGGTTTTTTCTCGTTGCTTGAGTCATTAGCCCCGTATTTTCATCAAAAAGGACTTCAGAGGTGTAAATAATATTATGCTCTGTATCATATTTTACTATTTTAAGTTGCTTTAAATTGTTATTACCCCAATAATCATAACGATAATGGCTAATTAGTGCTAAAGGTCTTTTTTGAATACTGACCACAATACCGTGCTTTTTTTCAACCCGCAGATAGCAAGGTAATTCAAAAACTTCTTCAAATGAAGCGTGTTGTTGTAATTGTTTATGCTCATCTAAGGTATAAAAATAAACACCATCCTCTAGCGATTGAAAAGAATCGGTCGGATATAATATTTCAATAATATTGCGTTTACGTTGCCATATATCACTATATTGATAATTCTGATTTAATTTGACCTGAGCAATACTTTGAGTTGCGATTTCATACATATCAGGATGGTTTTCTAAACTAATTACCGATGTGGATAAATCTTCTTCAGGAACGCTATATTTTTTATCAATAAAAATATCAAAATCACGTTGAAAATAGACTTTATTGGGGATAATGCCCTGTGTTTTTAGTTTTTTGACTAGTTGTGCTTGTTGGTCTTGCATCTTTACCTCGGCTAAAACAGATTGAAAAGTTGCTATCCATAATACAAAAGAAAATAAACATATTTTTATTAAATGTTTCATGTCATTATTAACTCCTTTAAATTTAGGTTTACCTGTTGCATTATTCTGACTTTGCTTTTTTAGATATATCTGATAGTTTTTTTATTAGTATTTTTCTTATTATATTTTTTTCTGTTGTGTTTTCAGGAAGGTTATCTAAAGATTTTTTATAACGAATAAAATGCCTATCTTGCTTTAGCCCAATACAGTCAGGATCTGCTAAATTACAGTTAGCTAATAAAAGAAATAAAAGGGTATGGCAATTGGTTTCCTTATAACTATCATTGGTCCAACTCCACTCATCTTCAAACTTCTGCGCAAATGCTCTAATATCATTAAATATCTCCTCATCAGTTCGCGTATCACTCGGCAAAACATAGGGATGAGTGGTAAATTTAATTTTATTAGGATGAAAACGACCATTTTGATGTGGGTCAAAGGCTCGACTAGAATATTCATTATGATTGGATTTCCGCCCAGCTTTGCGGTTTTCTGTATGAGTTAATTCGGTTACTTTTTTGTTTTTATCTGCTTTTCGCCTTTGTGTGTGGTCGCCATTTAAAATACCATCACTTGATATAATGCTTTTGTCATTAAAAATATTTATAGGTTGGAAAGGCATTCCTACAGGATACCAACCATAACTTTCCCGAAAGCCATTGGCTTTACTTGAGCTTTGTAATGGATTTTCATCGTTATCAACAAGATCTTTTTCTTTTAATCCCCTTTCACGTGAATTTTTCATTACTTCATCTATTTCAGATTCGTCTTCATGTAAAAATTCAATCCAAAAATGTCCAACTTCAAATACCAGCAAATTAACGGGTATTCTTCGAATTAAAATCTTTTCTAATGGCCTCACTCCCGCCTTGACTTTGGCAATTACTTTTGAGGATTGACGGGGATAGGTGACGGATTTTACGGTTATCCAAGTCATAAAACAATCCTTAATCTTTTTATCAATACGAGCTATATTTTCTATATAGCGACAGTTGGTAATAGTAGTTTCCTTAGGCTCAATGTATTAAATTCTTTTTAGAAAAATTCCGTTAAAATAAAATAGTACAAAGTCAAATAATATCCTTACTAAATTTAAGGTCGTTGTCAAGCAACAGTTTGTTATCATTAACAATGCCGTTGATTAACGCACCTTATTTAAATTATTTAGAGGCCACTCCATAGCATAGTGATTTAACTTGAATGCCTGCGCTTGCTTTTTTATATTGATACAGTTTGGTGCTTTATCATAGTTTTCTCGTTTACCTCCTTCTGTTTTTATAATAGCGAATTGCTACTTTTGAATTGCAATAGTTTAAGGGAGAGCTACATCATTGTCCCTATGATGAGCAATATCATGGATATTATTTGGTATCAAATCCATTCGTTTCTTTTATCCTAATTTCCTACAATTGATGCTATCAAATTAGTGTTGATTTAATTCTGGCAATAGCAAATTAACAATATTTCTAAAAGTTTGCTGATCACATCATGATGGGGGATGAAATGGGAAATGAATCTAACGACCAAATGTTTTTTGAAGATTTGATTCTTTTAGATAAAGACTTTCAAAATACAAATCAATTTTTCGATTTTACTTTTCCTATTTTAAAAAGTGGTGGTTATGTGAATCATTCCTTTTTAGAGGCAATTAAACAACGAGAGTCTTCATTTCCTACCGCATTACCCACCGAGCCTTATGTGGTTGCGATGCCACATACTGATGTCGAACATGTTATTAGACCGTTTATCTTTTTTACTCGAGCCAAAGGAACTATTCCATGGCGTGAAATGGCAAATAATGACCATGTGTTAAAGGCTAATTTTGTGTTTTTGCTAGGGTTTAACCAAAAAGATGGACATATTGATTTATTGCAAAAATTGATGTCCTGCTTTGTGAATTCGCGTTTTTTAGAAGAACTTTATCACGCAAAAACTGAACATGAAATTTTTACACTATTGACATCCAATATCAATTTATAAGGAGGCATTATGAAAAAAGTTATTGTTGCATGTGGCAGCGGAGTGGCCACATCACAAACCGTCGCCAGCAAGGTTACTCGTTTATTAAAAGAACGAAATCTTGATGAGATAAAAGTAGAAGTTGTGGATCTGAAATCTGTCGATACTCACATTAAAAATAGTGCTGCTTATATAGCGATAACTAAAATTGAAAAACAGTACCCTATTCCTGTCATCAATGGTATTGCGTTTCTAACAGGAATAAATATGGAAGCGGAGCTACAAAAAATTATTGATGCCTGTAAATAGGAGTACAAATATGGAATTTCTAGGAACAATTATAAATTATATTTTGAATTTAGGTGCGCCAGTTTTTGTACCATTCATTATGCTAATTGCCGGTTTAATTGTACGCATGAAATTTAGAGATGGCGCTTCAGCCGCCATTACGCTAGGTGTGGCATTTGTTGGTATGAGTATGTTGATTGGCTTTATGGTTGGTGCTGTTGGCTTAGCTGCGCAAACTATGATGGAGCGAACAGGGATTGAATTGAGTATTATCGATGGCGGTTGGACAACTATGGCGAATGTATCTTGGGCTTGGCCATATGCTTTTCTTATGTTTCCTTTGCAAGTGGGGGTCAATATTTTAATGTTGGTATTAAAAAAGACTGATACCTTTAATGCAGACTTATGGAATGTGTGGGGAAAAATTTTTACCGCATTTATTGTGGTTGCCGTCGCTACCCCAATTTTAGGTGCTGTTGCGGCTTTGCCTCTTGCCTTTGTTATTGCTACTTTGCAGATCATATTAGAGCTTAATTCGGGGGATATTAACCAACATCGAATTGAAAAACTCACAGGTATTCCGGGGGTTACTTGTACTCATAGAATGTTGTTTTTCAGTGCGATTTATTATCCTTTTGATCTTCTTCTTCGCAAAATACCTATTTTAAATAAACCAATGGACGCAGCAACATTACGTTCCAAAATTGGTATATTTGCTGAAAATCATGTGATTGGTTTTTTATTAGGTGTGATTTTCGGGATCATTGCTGGTTATGATGTTGCCGCTATCTTAATGCTAGGTGTACAAGCCGCTACTGCGCTTATGTTATTCCCAATGATCTCTAAGTTATTTATGCAGGCATTATCGCCAATTTCTGAAGCAATTAGTGATTATATGAATAAACGATTTGCTGGGCGTAAATTATTTGTTGGTTTGGACTGGCCATTTATGGGGGGGTCGAGCGAGATTTGGTTTACAGTAATTGTTGCTATTCCTTTTACCTTAATTTGGGCTGTTATTTTACCAGGTAACAAACTTCTCCCTTTTGCTGGCATTATCAATTTGGCTCTTATTGTTCCTGCATATATTTTAACTAAAGGAAACACATTAAGAATGGTGATTTTAGCCATTATTGGTGTGCCATTTTTCTTATTTGTTGGAACTCAATTTGCACCGATTATTACCGATTTAGGATTAACAACTAAGGCTATTGATATTCCAGACCATCAGTTAATTTCAAATAGTTCTATCGATGCACCTATTTTTACTTATGCATTTTCATTTATTTGGCAATGCATGCAAGGCTATTTTGTACCGTTGTTTTTCGCTATTTATTGGTGTACGGGATATTTCTTTTATGCTCGTGAACTGCGTAAAGAGACCATGCAGGATATAGCGGAAAAAAATAATGAATAAATGAGTTATAAAGTATTCGTTGAACATCTTTTGCCGTAAATCTGATGGTAATGTTAATTACCATCAGACAACGAACAATAAGGTAATTATTATATGGTTGTCGATAAGCGAATTCATGCTGTTTTAAAAGCATTAATTCATAATCCAAATATGAGTGGCGTTGAGCTTCAATCTGAATTTGGGTTAACTCGTAAACAGCTTAGTTATACCATTAAGAAAATTAATGACTTTCTTGAATCATCTAATCTTGAATTAATTAAACGATTTAAAACAGGTAAGTTTAGTGTTCCTAAATTAGTGATCGAAACCTTTAGGGATGAGCCTGTATCGCTTGCTATTGGACGTTATATTTATTCTGAAGATGAACGAGTTCATTTACTACTCTTTTTTCTGTTAATTAGAACGGAAAGGATGTCGTTAATACATCTTTCTTCTTCGCTTACTGTCAGTCAAAACACCGTTATCAATGATATAAAAAAAGTACAAGCAATGATTGTTCAATATCATTTACAAATCAACTATGACCGCGAGAATGGTTATCGTATTATCGGTAATGAAATTGACAAACGTTATTTGTTGCTAAAATTAATTCGTCGAATTATTAGTATGCCAATAGCTGACAAAATTTTTAGAGAAAATGAGATTATTACCCAAGGTCGTTTAGAACAAGTAGGGCAGGTTTTTTGTGAAATAGAAAAGAAATTAAAAATTGTTTTTACTGATGAACAGTTGCAAGAGCTGACTTACTTTATTTGTTTTATGTTACAGCGCATAGAAACCGATAAAAAAATTGAGCATTTGCCTGAAAATTATACTGAAGTTGCAAATGGTCGTGATTTTCAATTATTGAAAAAGCTCATTGAAAAATTTGGTATCACTGATCTTAATGAGCAAATTTTTTTAATGGTATTAGTACAAAGCTCTAATATACAAACGCTATCCGATAAATATTTCCATTTAGATGCGGTGCTATTAGAAAGTGTCGTTGAGGTTATTGCTAATTTTGAACAGATTAGTTGTATCACCTTTAAAGATAAGAGCGAACTGATTGAACGTATTTATCAGCATTGGAAACCTGCTTATTATCGTATTCGATATCATATTTCTAATATCAACAGTGTATATGACATCGTATTGCAAGAATTTGGTCACTTACATGAAATGGTACGAAAAGCAATTTCCCCTTTTGAAAAAATATTGCATTGTAATATGCCAGATGAAGAAGTCGCTTTTATTACGGTACTATTGGGCGGTTGGTTAACTCGAGAAGGTTTGATTAATCGAATTAAAACAAAGAAGATCGCTATTTTTGTTTGTGAAAATAGTGCAACTGTCTCAACTTATCTTTACCTGACTTTACAAGTATTGCTTCCAGAATTACATTTTTCTGATGCCATGTCTAAACGTGAGTTTGAAAAATATCATCATTATTACGATATTGTTTTTTCTACCTCACATTTATCTACCGATAAGTTGTTATTTATTGTTAATCCTTCACTGAATAATTTTCATAAAAATGCTTTTCGTAATCAAGTGATTGGCACTTTACAAGGTATTGATCCTAGTATTATTCAAGTTGATGAGCTTATGTTAATTATTGAAAAATATAGCAATATCAAAGATCCAAAAGCACTCCAAAGGGAGTTAACTGCATACCTTTATAACGATGAAATGAATGATAACCCCATACTAATAACACAACAGGAAATTCCTTCATTAGCCGATTTAATGCAAAAAGAACATATTCATATTATCGAACAGGTTGAAATAACATGGCAAGATGCACTGGCATTAGCCGCACAACCACTGTTAAACAACCAATCCATAGAAAGTTGTTATCTTGAAAGAATGGTTAACAAAATCCAACTTGAACAACCTTATATTATGCTGGTCGATGGGTTAATTATTGCCCATGCTGGTATTGATGACGGTGTAAATAAAGTCGCTATGTCTTTACTTAAACTATCTGAAAGAATCACTATTTGTGGTTATATGCAAGCTGATTTAATTGTTGTTTTAGCAACAAATAATCCACAAAAACACCTTAAAGCACTTGCCCAATTAAATGAATTACTAGAATTTCACGAAGGCGCAACTCGCATACGAAATGCCAAAAATAGCAATGAAATTTGGGAATTGTTTGCCAATTATCAATGAATATCTTATCAAAATAGGAGCTATAAAATGCTAGAGATACAAAAACAATATGTGGTCGATATGGCTAAAAAATCGAGTGAGTGGGGGCTTTGTAAACATAAAGCAGGTAATTCTAGCGTTCGTGATAAAGAGTCGGGGTATGTTCTTGTCACGCCAACAACAATTGATAAAAAGTTGTTAACAATTCGGGATATTGTTGTGATGGATCTTGAAGCTAACGTTATTGAAGCTGATTCAGGATTGAGACCAACCAGTGAGTGTTTAATGCATCTTGAGATTTATAAAGCTCGTCCAGATGTTTTTGCTATTTCACACACGCATTCTATTTTTGCAACGACATTTGCTGTATTAGCAAAACCTATTCCTGCCGTTGTTTATGAGTGTGCAATTCTTAATTTAAAAGATGGTGTGATTCCTGTTGCACCCTATGGACGACCAGGTACTCCAGACCTTTCAAATAGCGTTATAGAACCCATAAAACGAGCTGATGCCATTTTAATGGAAAAGCATGGTGCTATTGCCGTAGACAAAGACCCTTATGAAGCTGTATTAAAAGCTGCATATATTGAAGAAATGGCTGAAATTTACTATCACGCTCTACTTATTAATGGTGGCAAAGATCCCGGAGGGTTTCCTTCACAGGAGTTACAAAGCTGGGCGTATCCTTCACAAATTAAATTTAAAAAATAATTTTTAGTCTATTAATTTTAGTCAATTAATAGAAAAATAGTGAATCAGTAAAAAATTTTATTTTAAAAAATTAGATGTTGTTTGAATACTTAGACATTTTATCAATAATACTCAGAATATTCTTTTATCGATATTGCGATGATGATGTCCGCCGATGATATCGGCGGATTTATTGTTTTATTGGGTTTGGATATATTCATTCATATATTTTAAGATATACGCCATTGAAGCCGCTCCCGGATCCATGTGACCAATTGCGCGTTCGCCTAAATTTTTAGTTCGTCCAAATACAGCGATCATCTGTTTCGTTTTTTCTGCGCCTTCCATAGCAGATTGTGCTATTTTAGGGAGCGCATCGATTAACTTCGAAGATGTTAATTGACTTGCGGTTGTTGCACTAGCGGCTAAGGCATCAACCATAGTCTTATCCCCTGGTTTGGCTTTTCCGCGTTGATAGACTGCCTGCCAACCTTCGTTAAGGAGCTTTGATAATGTATCAGAATCAAACTCTGTTACGCCTGTAATACTTTTTCCGCCCGCTCTAAATAAAGTACCAAAAATAGCACCAGAAGCTCCGCCCATACTTATCATTAATTTTGTACCAATTTGCGTAAAAAAATCACCTATATTAGTTGGTTGAAATTTTTCGTCTTGTAGTAGCACCATGATAGCCGTAAATCCACGTTTCATACCGATGCCGTGATCGCCATCGCCCACTAATTGATCTAAAGCGGTTAATGTTGGTTCACTTTCGATCATTTTTTGGGCGGTAAATAACATCATTTTACGAACTTGTAATAAATTCATTCTATTTTCTCCATCCTAGTGTTTGGCAAGGTAAATCATAAAGATGTTGTAATTCTTCATCTAATTTCATTAAGCTAATTGAAAAACCAGACATTTCAAGGGAGGTACAAAAATGGCCAACAACGACATCGTGGCTGACTATACCGCGTGTATCCAGCTCAATACCGACTTTACGTGTTACGATGAACAGTTCGGCATTACTCAGTGCGCCTAAATTATTAATTAATACACACACACGATCGCCTTTTTTAAACGGTAAGTCATCACACAGGTTGTCTATCATCTCTTTAACAACTTCATCAGATGACGTTATAGCTTGTCGACGCAACCCCGCTTCACCATGAATACCAATACCAATTTCAATTTCGTTATCATCTAATTCAAAATTGAAATGATTTGATTGAGGTAATGCACATCCATCTAGGGCGACACCGATGGTACGCACATTGTTGTTTGCTTTTGATACTACTTGGTAGAGATTTTCAAGATCATATTTTTCAAATTGTGCGGCAGCCCCCGCAATTTTGTATAAAAACATAATACCAGCAACGCCACGGCGATCGGAAATCTTAGATAATGGTGCCGAAGCAATATCATCAGTTGCTCGAATCGTTTTGATGACAATATTTTCTTCTCCTAATATTTCGGCTGCAATATCAAAATTCATTCCGTCACCAGAATAGTTGCCAAACAAAAATAGTACGCCTTTTCCTTTTTCTATAGCTTTGGTTACTTCAATAATTTGATCTGGAGATGGTGAGGTGAAAACTTCGCCAAGTGCACTGCCATCAATACCTCCTTTACCTATGAATCCAGCAAAGGTTGGTTCATGACCACTGCCACCACCCGAGACAATGACAACTTGATCGCTAGCAATATGGTTACCATAAACGGCACAATGTTCTGAAATTGCAGTTAATCTACCCTGATAGGCATAGAGTAATCCCTGCATGACTTCTTGTCTTACATTATTTGGATCATTAAGTAGTTTTTTGGGTTTGCGCATTCTTTATTTCCTCTTTTATTATAGTTAACAACATTTATTGTAGGGAAAATTAATAACTCAAACGAATACAATTAATGACAAATAATATCCTACTTATTGCGCATCATCGGGATGATTTAGTTGATCTTTATGAGAGCTAGAAATTTAGTGTTTTATTCTTGAAGAGGTATAGTAACACTAATACTTATTAATAACTTGTTTATAAAATAATATTGCAGTTATAATTTGTAAAAAATTTCAGGAGAGTAGGTGTTTGACTATAAGCACCATCAATTACAATCGATGAATACAGAATCTTATCTTCAACGTTTTAGTGGTATTGCAAGACTTTATGGTCAGTCGGCTTTGCAACGCTTTTCGCAAGCACATATTTGTGTAATTGGTGTAGGCGGTGTCGGTTCTTGGGTTGCAGAGTCACTCGTGCGTAGTGGTATTGGTCAAATTACCTTAATTGATATGGATGATGTATGCGTGACAAATACTAATCGTCAAATTCATGCTTTAAAATCTAATATAGGCAAAGCTAAAACCTCCGTGATGGCAGAACGTATTTTACAAATTAACCCTGAATGTGTAGTGAATGAAATTGATGACTTTATTAATATAGATAATGTCAGTGAATATTTAGGAACAAATCAATCACCACGGTATAACTATATTATCGATGCAATTGATAGTGTACATGATAAAGCAGCGGTACTTGCATATTGTAAGCGACAAAAATTAAAAGTAATTACCATTGGCGGGGCTGGTGGGCAAAAAGATCCAACACAAATTAAAATTGCTGATTTAGCAAAAACCATTCAAGATCCATTAGCGGCCAAATTACGTGAAAGGCTAAAGCATAATTATAAATTGAACAAAGATAGTAAAGGTAAATATGCCATTCCTTGTGTATTTTCGACGGAACAATTAACATATCCAGCTAAAAATGGGCAAATATGCTTTACAAAAAGTGATGCAGAGGGACCTAAAAAAATGGACTGTGAGTCGGGGTTTGGAGCTATTACAACAGTTACAGCTACCTTTGGCTTTGTGGCTGTTAGTTATGTGTTGAATAAATTGTGTAACATATAGAATTTTAGAGCTAATCACTTTTTTCTTTATCATAAATCGAATTAAAGATAACTATTTATTACAAGTAGCTACTCTTTCGTTTACTGTTTAATGGCTTCTCTTCTTTTTCAGTAGCTCAAAATATAAATAAATTAGTTACTTTTATTAACATGCTTTTTTTTATTCAATATATTATTGTATAAAGTAAAAATCTGATTTACGATAACGTCAATTTCGTTTTGTTATTATGCTTAAGCATTAAATTGTTTCATGGAAGACGCCAAACGATCCCGGTTTATTTTTTAATTTCAAGGAGAAATCTATGGCAGTAACTAATATGAATGAGTTAAATGAGTTAATGGCTCGAGTCAAAAAAGCACAAGAGACTTATTCAACTTATACTCAAGAGCAAGTTGACAAAATCTTTGTAGCAGCAGCAACCGCCGCTGCTGCTGCACGTATCCCTCTTGCACAGCAGGCTGTTGCTGAGTCAGGAATGGGAATTGTTGAAGATAAAGTCATAAAAAACCTTTTTGCTGCAGAGTATATTTTAAATAAATATCGTCACGATAAGACTTGTGGCGTAGTGGCTGAAAATGAACCATTTGGTACTATTACTATAGCAGAACCACTTGGTATTATTTGTGGAATTGTTCCTACCACTAATCCAACTTCTACCGCAATTTTCAAATCTTTAATTAGTCTAAAAACACGTAATGCAATTGTTTTCTCTCCACATCCTAGAGCCAAAAAATCAACGATTGAAGCTGCTCGAATTGTGTTAGATGCTGCAATAAAAGCAGGTGCACCAAAAGATATTATTGGTTGGATTGATGAGCCATCTATCGAATTATCTAATGCGTTAATGCATCACGATAATGTGGCTGCTATTTTAGCGACTGGTGGACCGGGTATGGTTAAAGCTGCTTATAGTTCAGGTAAACCAGCATTAGGTGTTGGAGCCGGTAATACGCCTGTTGTTATTGATGAAACAGCTGATTTAAAGCGTGCTGTGGCTTCTGTACTTATGTCTAAAACTTTTGATAATGGTATGATTTGTGCTTCAGAACAAGCAATTGTCGTGGTTGATTCTGTGTATGATGAAGTGCGTCGTTTATTAACCCAATATGGTGCATATGTCTTAAATGCTAAAGAAACCAAATCAGTACAAGGTATTATTTTAAACGATAAAGGCGCATTAAATGCCAATATTGTTGGTCAACCAGCAACAAACATTGCTGAAATGGCAGGCTTTAAAGTACCAGCTGGTTCAAAAGTACTTGTTGGTGAAGTAAGTAAAGTCGATTTGTCTGAGCCATTTGCTCATGAAAAACTTTCACCAACGCTAGCCATGTTTAAAGCGAAAGATTTTTCTGAAGCGGTTGATAAAGCAGAAAAATTAGTTGAAATGGGTGGTATGGGGCATACTTCTGTGCTTTACACTGATCAAGATAGTAACCGTGAACGGATTGCTTATTTTGGTAGTAAAATGAAAACTTGTCGTATTTTAATTAACCAACCGGCAGCTCATGGTGGTATTGGTGATTTGTATAATTTTGATTTAGCTCCATCTTTAACATTAGGATGTGGCTCTTGGGGTGGTAACTCGGTATCTGAAAATGTTGGACCGAAGCACTTAATTAATAAGAAAACCATCGCTAAGAGAGCAGAAAATATGTTATGGCATAAACTACCAAGTTCTATCTATTTTAAACGTGGCTCACTACCTGTAGCTTTAAGTGAAGTGATTGAGCAAGGCGCAAAACGTGTATTTTTGGTAACAGATAAATTCTTATTTAATAATGGTTACTCAAAACAAATTACTGATCAATTGGAAGCTCAAGGCGTTATTTGTGAAACCTTCTTTGATGTAGAAGCAGATCCGACTTTAAGTGTTGTGCATAAAGGAACGGATTCTATGAGAGCATTCCAACCTGATACTATCATTGCATTAGGTGGTGGTTCACCAATGGATGCGGCTAAAATCATGTGGGTTTTATATGAGCATCCTGAAACTAAATTCGAAGAATTAGCACTGCGCTTTATGGATATTCGTAAACGTGCTTGCCACTTCCCAAATATGGGTCAAAAAGCAAAATTAATTTGTGTAACAACTACATCAGGTACTGGTTCCGAAGTGACGCCATTTGCTGTTGTTACTGATGATGCAACGGGTCAAAAATACCCATTAGCAGATTATGCAATCACTCCACACATGGCTATTGTTGATGCTAATTTAGTTATGAATATGCCTCGCTCACTTTGTGCTGCTGGTGGCTATGACGCAGTGACGCATGCATTAGAGGCTTATGTATCAGTTATGGCTAGTGAGTTTTCTGATGGACAAGCATTACAAGCTCTAAGCATACTTAAAACTTATTTACCTGCAAGCTATCGGGAAGGAGCTAAAAACCCTATCGCTCGAGAAAAAGTGCATAGTGCAGCGACATTAGCTGGTGTTGCTTTTGCTCAGGCATTCCTTGGTGTTTGTCACTCAATGGCGCATAAAATTGGTGCGGCTTTCCATATTCCACATGGTGTGGCAAATGCGATGTTAATTAGTAATGTTGTGCGTTTTAATGCAACTGACAAACCGACTAAACAAGGCACATTTAGCCAATATGGTTATCCTAAAGCAATTACCCGTTATGCAGAAGTTGCTGATCATTTAGGTTTAACCGCTGCTACTGATAAAGATGAGAAGAAAGTCGAGAAATTAATTGGTTGGTTAGATCAACTTAGAAAAGATCTTGATATTCCATTTTCTATCAAAGAATTTGGTGTGGATGAAAAAACTTTCTTGGCTCAAGTCGATCAATTAGCGGTTGATGCTTTTGATGACCAATGTACAGGTGCAAATCCTCGTTATCCTTTAATTGCAGAGTTAAAACAAATTTTGCTTGATACCTACTATGGTCGTGCATATCAAGACAAAGGGGACATTAATGAGGATGTTGCTATACATACCGCAGCAAAAGGTGCTGAGACCCCTAAGAAAAAAGTCGCTAAAAAGAAATAATCTAAATTAATTTTTTTTGATTAAAAAAAGGCCTGAAATAGCTCATATTTCAGGTCTTTTTTATATTTTTGACTTTTTTTTAATCAAACAAAATAAAATTCGTTTTTTTTGCTTGCAAGGTTAAATGTTCTAGTCCATAATGCGCAGCACTTAGGCCGGCTTAGCTCAGTAGGTAGAGCAACTGACTTGTAATCAGTAGGTCGCCAGTTCGATTCCGGCAGCCGGCACCATATTCCTAAGTAAACAGTTTATAAAGATTCGGGGTGGGGTTCCCGAGCGGCCAAAGGGAGCAGACTGTAAATCTGCCGTGTCACACTTCGAAGGTTCGAATCCTTCCCCCACCACCATCATCTAATATTAGCAATAGCTAATTGAAGCATTTAGGTAGCCGAGTTTGAACATGCGGGCATCGTATAATGGCTATTACCTCAGCCTTCCAAGCTGATGATGCGGGTTCGATTCCCGCTGCCCGCTCCAATTGCTGATATAGCTCAGTTGGTAGAGCACACCCTTGGTAAGGGTGAGGTCGGCAGTTCAAATCTGCCTATCAGCACCATTCTTGTTAATTTCCTAAACTTCTAAAAATATCAAATTTGGCTGCTTTAAAGCTTGTCACTTGGTAGCTTTATCTGTTATTATTCAGAGCTAATTTTAAGTTAGTATTATGTTGATATTGAATATGATACTTGGTTAATGTGGTGACTCACCACCGATTTGTATTACATTGAGGGACGATAAATGTCTAAAGAAAAATTTGAACGTACAAAACCCCACGTTAACGTTGGTACAATCGGCCACGTTGACCATGGTAAAACAACTTTAA
>NZ_WTFC01000092.1:0-414 GCF_009795795.1 Gilliamella sp. Pas-s95
TACTCGTATCATCCTGATACTCGCCTCTACGAGGCCACCTTCGCTATGCTCAGGTGTTCAAATTTGTTCCAGACAAATTTGTCCGCCGCCGCCGCTCGGTCTTAACGCACCGTTTGTGGACGTGCTCCAAGCGCACCACAAACTCGCCAAACATCCTTGTTTGGCGTGCTAACCTCGCTCTGTTGTCGGCACATTCTAACGCCGGAACAAGACAAACAGCATAACCTTTGGTGTTTTTTTTGTGAGTTGTTTTTGTGTAAAAAAGCAATGCAATTACATCTAAAAAGTGGTCAGGAAAGGTATTGATTTTATTGAAGTTTTTATTTTTATGTTCCTGGATTCAAATATGAAGTGCAATTTTAAACACGGTGGAGTGAAGAAAGTAGAAAGGTGATTTATACTAGCACCTTCGCA
>NZ_WTFC01000135.1:0-235 GCF_009795795.1 Gilliamella sp. Pas-s95
TAGGTATAATTATTGGGGAGATGATGATGGAGATGGACAGGGTATAAATGGTGTTACTGCTACAGGGGATATATCGGTATCGTTTGTGGATAAGGATGGCAATACTGTTAATCGTAGTGATGCATTGGATATATGTAAGGCTCCTTATAAGGTAACCTTAAGTAGTACTGATGGTTATTTACAAACAGAGTACGGGGTTCCAAATAGAGCCAGTTTTAATGGTCAGACGGTGACA
>NZ_WTFC01000136.1:0-230 GCF_009795795.1 Gilliamella sp. Pas-s95
GATTGTTTGCTGTCAATGCGGACACAGGTTTTGTCCATTACGCCACTGCCGGCGGGCTTTACGCTGTTTGTACTACTCCTTAACTGTTAGCTGTTAATCCTAAGTTCGCGGTGGTGTTTATATGATTATAGTTGGCTAAGTTATTAAAGCCGCACCTCCGCGCAGTTGGGGCAAACTATTGCAGATGCGTTGTTGTGGTTTAAATTCGTGGTTTATTTTGATGTGGCAAG
>NZ_WTFC01000137.1:0-227 GCF_009795795.1 Gilliamella sp. Pas-s95
TTTTAAAATCGAATGTATATTTTTTTGCCATAATTTTGTTCCCAAAAGTAGATTTAAACAATCCAACTTTTGGGGGGCAGTTCAGCGAATTCCCTTAGCAATCCCGCGCTTTGGCTGCAGAATGTGGCCTGCGGCTACCCGACGCCGCCGCTCGGTCTTAACGCACCGGCTATGATTCGCTCCCGGCGAAGCATAGCCTCGCCAAACATCCCTGTTTGGCGTGCTAA
>NZ_WTFC01000138.1:0-226 GCF_009795795.1 Gilliamella sp. Pas-s95
TAAAGCCGATAATCAAGCATATTAAAAAACTCGACCAAATTATTGTATGTGGTGGATTTCCGGCTAATGTCATCAATAAACGTTACCCTAACGCAGTGCCAACTATTCACGGCTACGAGTTATTAGATGATTACGATTTAAGTGGCTACCAAGCTTGGTACCAACAGCAGTGTCAATTATACCAAAATAGAAAAAACCAAGAAAAACAATCACAGCAAACCGCTAA
>NZ_WTFC01000139.1:0-221 GCF_009795795.1 Gilliamella sp. Pas-s95
CAACAGGTAGCAATGGGTTCAATGTCAACTCGAACAACGGCAATGTCAACAGCAACAGTGCTTCCAACAGCAATTATGCTGTTTGTACCGAGGCCTTATTACAGTGTGCTCTGCTATGAGTGAATTGGAGTTAATGGATGTAAACGGTTTTCTGTTTTGTAGGACTATTATGCACAATAAATTACCTAACCTTACTCAATCAACTTTTGTTCAACCTAAAA
>NZ_WTFC01000093.1:0-411 GCF_009795795.1 Gilliamella sp. Pas-s95
CTGGAATCGTACTCATTGGACGCCTTAATCAACGCACCGCCTCCGAAACGAGAGATATGATAATAAAATTGCTAACGCCGTTTAAGCCCTGCCTCCTTTTATTCTAAGGAGCTAAGACGAATTGCACTTCATGGTGTAATCTAGGAACGACCAAATAAAAACTTCAATAAAATCAATACCTTTTCTGACTGACTTTTGTGAGCACTTTTATAAGAAAGAAATTTGAAAATTTGGAGCGGGAAACGAGGTTCGAACTCGCGACCCCGACCTTGGCAAGGTCGTGCTCTACCAACTGAGCTATTCCCGCGTAAGAGGTGTTTGTTTAATGGTGCCCGGGGCGAGACTTGAACTCGCACGGCCAAAAAGGCCGAGGGATTTTAAATCCCTTGTGTCTACCGATTTCACCACCCG
>NZ_WTFC01000140.1:0-218 GCF_009795795.1 Gilliamella sp. Pas-s95
CTACCAAGCTTGGTACCAACAGCAGTGTCAATTATACCAAAATAGAAAAAACCAAGAAAAACAATCACAGCAAACCGCTAACAATTCTAGCTCAACCCCCTTACCGCAATCTTTAATTCAAACACAATCATCCATTTTAACTGACTCAGAGCCAATAGCAGAAACAGCACTCAGTAACATAAACAAACCCTTAACATTACAACATTTACTATTTTTAT
>NZ_WTFC01000141.1:0-217 GCF_009795795.1 Gilliamella sp. Pas-s95
GACGCCTTAATCAACGCACCGCCTCCGAAACGAGAGATATGATAATAAAATTGCTAACGCCGTTTAAAAAGATGGTTAAAAGCATCACCTTTGATAATGGGATGGAATTTAATTATCATCATGCGATTGAGCATTATTTAAATACTACTGTATACTTTGCGGAGCCTTATAAAAGCTGGCAAAGAGGCACAAATGAAAACACCAATGGCTTAATACG
>NZ_WTFC01000142.1:0-216 GCF_009795795.1 Gilliamella sp. Pas-s95
TAAAATCGAATGTATATTTTTTTGCCATAATTTTGTTCCCAAAAGTAGATTTAAACAATCCAACTTTTGGGGGGCAGTTCATTAAAGCGAATTCCCTGACAACCCACGCTTTGGCTACAGAATGTGGCCTACGGCACTACTCGTATCATCCTGATACTCGCCTCTACGAGGCCACCTTCGCTATGCTCAGGTGTTCAAATTTGTTCCAGACAAATT
>NZ_WTFC01000143.1:0-213 GCF_009795795.1 Gilliamella sp. Pas-s95
AAATTGTTGTTTATCTTTATACAGCAAGATTTATCAAATCTTAAGTTCTACCTTAACGCCGTATAGGCGTTTAATCAAAATAAAATCAACAATATAATTATAAAGACACAACAATCTTTCCAAAAACAATGGTTATGTTATTTGTCTTATTCCGGCGTCAGAATGTGCCGACAACAGAGCGAGGTTAGCACGCCAAACAGGACGTTTGGCGAG
>NZ_WTFC01000144.1:0-208 GCF_009795795.1 Gilliamella sp. Pas-s95
TCCACCGTGTACGCTTAATTTCTTAACCTTACAACTCACAGTTGTCTTGGTTTTAATTACGCTTTCTTCTCTTTCTTTATGTCTCAACCTTTATCAATTCAACCTAACTAATCGTTATCACTAACGTTTAATTAAATAACTCAATAAATGCATTACACAAGAACGAGAACTCGTTTCTTTCAGCTTGTTCCTAATTGTTAAAGAGCTT
>NZ_WTFC01000145.1:0-208 GCF_009795795.1 Gilliamella sp. Pas-s95
GTCCGAGCAAAGGGAATTAAAGCGAATTCCCTTTGCAATCCGACGCTTTGGCTACAGAATGTGGCCTACGGCTCCCCGACGTCGCCGCTCGGTCTTAACGCACCGTTTGTGGACGCGCTCCAAGCGCACCACAAACTCGCCAAACGTCCTGTTTGGCGTGCTAACCTCGCTCTGTTGTCGGCACATTCTGACGCCGGAATAAGACAGA
>NZ_WTFC01000146.1:0-207 GCF_009795795.1 Gilliamella sp. Pas-s95
GAGCAAAGCGAAGATGGCCTCGAAGAGGCGAGTATCAGGATGATACGAGTAATCATAGCCGGTGCGTTAAGACCGAGCGACGGCGGAGGGCAGCCGTAGGCCACATTCTGTAGCCAAAGCGCGGGATTGCAAAGGGAATTCTGAACTGCACCCCAAAAGTTGTACAAAAAAACTAAGCTGCTGGAAAATAATACTCCCGATATTGAA
>NZ_WTFC01000147.1:0-204 GCF_009795795.1 Gilliamella sp. Pas-s95
TTATTCCGGCGTCAGAATGTGCCGACAACAGAGCGAGGTTAGCACGCCAAACAGGGATGTTTGGCGAGGCTATTCTCCGTCTGGAGCGACAAATTTGTCTGGAACAAATTTGAACATCGGAGCAAAGCGAAGATGGCCTCGAAGAGGCGAGTATCAGGATGATACGAGTAATCATAGCCGGTGCGTTAAGACCGAGCGACGGCG
>NZ_WTFC01000094.1:0-408 GCF_009795795.1 Gilliamella sp. Pas-s95
GGTGCGAAGGTGCTAGTATAAATCACCTTTCTACTTTCTTCACTCCACCGTGTTTAAAATTGCACTTCATATTTGAATCCAGGTTGAATTAAACGAAAAAATAAATAAAATCAATACCTTTCCTGACCACTTTTTGGATGTAATTACATTGTTTTTTAATACAAAAACAACTCACCCCAAAACACCTAAGATTATGTTGTTTGTCTTGCTCCGGCGTCAGAATGTGCCGACAACAGAGCGAGGTTAGCACGCCAAACAGGACGTTTGGCGAGTTTGTGGTGCGCCGGGAGCACGTCCACAAACAGTGCGTTAAGACCGAGCGACGGCGTCGGACAAATTTGTCTGGAACAAATTTGAACATCTGAGCACAGCGAAGATGGCCTCGTAGAGGCGAGTATCAGGATGATA
>NZ_WTFC01000016.1:0-46084 GCF_009795795.1 Gilliamella sp. Pas-s95
TGCCCCAACTTACGCGGGGGCGTTATTCTTTGTTAGATTGTCCTCTCAGGCTCCATAACCGCCCCCGCGGCCCAAGGATTAAGGACTAAACGCTAAAAACTAAGGTGCGGTGCAAACAGCATAGTCGCTACTGTAAATGTCGAGGCGGTAAACGTTGCCGTTGAACGAGACGACATAGAAGCCATCGCTACCTGAAGCGTCGCTCGCCCAGTAGTGGCTGTTGACGAAGCCCGCATCAGCGTAGTAGAACATGTAGCCCCACTCCGTGAAAAAACCTGCACCTATGTGACGCTGATACCAATTGCCTGATGAACTAGGTACTGCGCCAGAAATAGGATAATTACCAGTTCTGACTGCATTGGTTAAATCCCTTACCCTAACAAGACGATAACCCAAACCACTACACCAAGATATTTGATTAGACTGGGTAACTTCTTTACCACCCCGATGGACGAACCACTGCCTCAACACAAATCCATAACGAACCTCATTACCACCTCTATCCCTACCGACCAACTCAAATGTCTGTGGCAAAGATAGCGACGGAGTAAGCCGACTAGGACGACTTGAATTTATCTGAGAACTACTTGCCCTAGGACCCCTTAATGTTACCCGTGTTACATAACTGGATTTATCTCTAATCCAGACATCGGCTTGGACAGTACGTCCATCTGGGGCTGTGAATGTACCAGAACGCGGCCTTGTCCAACTCACCGTTGCCCTTAAACGACCACTTGTATTAACTGTCCAACTCAACTGACTTGCATCGATTCCACCAACATCCAAATCAAAATACAATCCATCAGCACCTGTAGTTGGAAAGTTTAACTCGTAAGACGATGGACTTGCTGACTGAACCAAAAAGCCCTTAGTAGGAGACCATATGTTAGATGGGCCTGCGTACTTGGAATCGTCAAGTTCACTACCCCAAAGGGAAGAAACATTATCACCAGTACCACCGAAGTACAAATTCGGCCTGACCGAACAAATAACCGGCTGTGACGACAAAGTGATATAATACTCCGCCGTCCCCCCGTAAAATCGACTACCTCTTGGCACACCATAACGAGTCTCTAAAGTCCCCCCTGTACTACTTAAAGTTACCTTATAAGGCGCTTTACATAGACTTAATGTATCATTACGACTAACGGTAGTGCCATTTTTATCCCTTATTGTTAAATCTATACGCCCTGATGCTGTAACACCATTAGCACCCTGTCCATCTCCATCATCATCTCCCCACTTCCCTTGGCTAACCAAATTATTTATATCTATTGCATACTCACCATTTACTAATGGGACCGATGCGGGAACCACCGTGTGTATATCATTAAATGTATAATTACCACTAGGTAACCTTATCGGATTTGTTGCACTTGATGTGTTAGCTGACTGAGTAATACGTCTTCCATCTGGCAACTCGATTGCCAAAAAAGTATCCGTATTAGTTGCCTTTGTCTGTCCCCCATCAAATGTTAAATATGGTGCACTACCCTCTATTACCCTTGATGTCTGGGCCGTTAATGCCACAGAACCCTGTGTATATGACAATAACAACAATGCCACGAAGAACAATGCCGATTTAGATAACAATGAAGGTTTAAACCATAATGGAGGTTTGGATAGCAATGGCGGCCCTAATAACCACTTGGATATCGATGATAATTTTGCCGAAGAGGTTGTCGAAGTACCCGCCGAAAACATCGCCTGAAAAGACCGCGATGACGGCGTCCATTTCGCTACGCGAAATGACCTCGCTGATGAAAATAAGAACTGTGTCTGTTTTAGACTACGGTGAAATTGAAAAAGATTTTGAGCATAGGTTTGGCAGGCCAGATGCCAGATGCCAGATGCCATAAATGGTAGCGCATTTCGATCATCCTGTCAAGTAATTTTTTGTTTTATTTGAATTTTTTATAATTGACTGCTCAACTAATGAGCACTCCCTTGCTTTGTAAGCGATTAAATTATAACCGCTTGAGCAATAATGCGCTACCTTTTTTGTTAAAAATTTGTAAAGTTTTGTTAAACACCAAGTCAACCTACGTAGGTGTACTACTGGGAACTGGTTTTGGGTGGTGGTTTTTGGTTAAAAACTGCCAAATAAAAACTTCAATAAAATCAATACCTTTTCTGACCGTTTTTTAAATGTAAATTTGTTCCTATAATCCAATTAGTTATGCGCTAAAAACAATAAATAAAATATAAAAACCAAAATTGTTACGGCTTTATCAAATAACATTGCCTAAATCATTCCTATACAAATAGTTTAGTTATCGTTCTTCGATAAAGCCTTCGTTTTTTGCTGTAAATCAGTTATAAATAGTCATTATGTTATTTTATTTTCATATGATTTAATTATTTTATTTTTTCGCTGCCGATTCGCAATTAATTTATAGCAAATGGTTATGCCATGAAGCAACGCTATTAAAGCAGTGATAATAAAAATAGAGATGCCGATAAATATAGGCGAGTTAAATGACAATAACTGTTCTTGATGGAATCTATATAAAAAATCATCATTAATAGTTAGATCTAAAATTGTGTTATCACTTTGATAATTAACCCCCGTCACTAGTCCTGAAACCTTTACTTTTCCGCCCTTTCCTAGTAACGCATTATAGTATGTTTCTGTCAGACTTATATCTTCGTCATCGGGATAGCTGATCTTTATCTCTTGTGTATTTGCTAATGCTAAGCCGACACTTTGTGCTGAGTGTTGATAATCAGTTAGAGCTGTGTTTGCTTTTTCTAGGTAGTAAGATAACACACTTCTTTTTAAGTTATTGATTTGTGGTTCTAGGTGTTCAAGCATGCCGGCAACGATAATCTTTTCGTAGTTTGGGTGCTGTTTGCTATATTCAACAAGTTGAGGCCATTGATCGAGTGTGCTGGCGGTTGGTTTAATGGTTTGGAGTAAAATCTGCTTGGCTCGTCTACATTTGTCCTCATCTAACAATTGGCAGCTTTCGTCAACGGTTAGAATTATGCGATCAATATGTAATAGTTTGGTTAATATTACGCCAAATTGGTAATCCTCGTTGTAGTCTGTGTTTTTTCTGTTGTTTAGCTGTTTTTCAAGCTCTGTTACGTCATTATCTCGTGCTGTTTCAATTAATTTATCGCCAAAAAACGCGTATAACAAATCGTTCTCAAATGAGGCATCTTCGGCATTGTTTGCGGTTTGCTCGTTAATAAACACTTTATCGCAATGTTCTAAATACATGTTGCTTTGCGCATTACATGATGCGCCATTGAGTTTTATATTAACCAAGTCGCCCTTTTTGATTGGGCTGTTTTTTAAAGATTCGGCATCTTTAATGTTCCAAATACTGACATGGTCATTAAAAGGATAACTAGCCAGTGTCAAATTATCGGTGATATTAACTAATTTAAAGATGCTAATAGATAAAATAAGCGCTGTAACAAATAGTATTAGATTGCGCATTATAAATTTTGGCGGTCCAAATTCTTCTATTTCACGACTGATGGATAATGAATTGCCATAACGAAGCAGTTTTTTGCTATTTGCAACGATATCCATGTCGATATTTTCATTCGTTTTATCAGGCAGAAATGGAGCCCAATAAGCGGGGTATTTTAAAGTTAGATCATCACCAACGATCATTTGGTTTTTTATGTCGTTTTTGTGTCGAATTTTCGTTTTTATGTGGTTAACATCTAATGTGTAAGATTCAGCTTTACGAAAGTAAAAGAAAGCAGTAGCAGATAAACTAAGCGCGATAAATACAGGTAAAAAACTATCAAAAGAGTACCAGTACTTAGCAAATAACATCGCTGCTACCACTAAAAAAACGGCGGCAAATATACCATTGTTTTTTTTACTTCGATTCGCCGATTCTAGAGGTGTTTCTTCACGTTGTTCGACTATTTCACAAGTAAACTTGCTTTTTAATTCAGTATCTTTATCAATTTTAATTATGCTGTCATTTGCATCAGTTAGGTTTTGTTCAAATTCGACTTCTGCTTTTTGACTTTCCCAAGGCTTCGCAAAATGTGGTTTTAGGTTTGGTTGCTTTTGATTTTGTTGTGCTGTTTTTAGGTCATATTGATTGAGTTTGACCACTATTGCATAGTGTTCGGTAAATACGACTTGTACGATGTTGATGTCTTCAACGTATTGTTCCATGTCATAAGGAAAAAAGACAACGGTATCACCAATTCGATAAGTATAGATAGGATCATTACGCTTATTAGACTGGTTAATAGCAATACATGAGCCAACGATAACTGAAACAGTTGGACTAACTAATGAAGGCCCATGTTCATAAGGCCCTACCATAGAAGGGTCGTTAAGATAAGGTTCAAGTAGTTGGTATTCTTCTTCTTTTATTGTTCGACTTAAGTTAGAGAAAAATGATAAACCATATTTGTTATTTTCATCATTGGAATTATCACTAAAATCAGCTAACGTGTCTAAACCATAGCCGTTAAAACTAACGGCAATCGCATAGCGTGATGTGAAAACGACTTCCACAACATTATAATCTAAAGCAAATAGTTGTAAATGATAAGGGAATAGGACTTCGATACCATCGATTTTGTAATAAAATTCAGTTTCTTTTGAATCGGTATAAAGACTATGGCGAACGCAGTCTCCCTCAATAATAGATACTTCAGAATTCACTAATGAAGATTGCAATTTATAAGGCTTAACCAATTTTTTATTGGTGAGATAAGGGGTTATCAGCTCAAGTTCTTCTGATGTTAATCTTCTTGTTGTTTGGAGATTATTTATACGCTCTTCTAGGTTTCTTCTGTTTTGTCGACGTTCATATTTAAAATCACTCCACTTCGCAAATCCGATTAAGGCACTAAATAACATGATTAGGAGTAAAATGATTTTTAAAGTAAAAATAGTATCCATTGTTTGGCGTTTTCCTTTTTATTTCAGTGTATTTCTATTTTCTTTATGTTTAACAATGTAGAAAACCAATGCGATTACATTTAATTTTCTATATAACAATATGTTATATAATAATTATATTATTCGATTTTTATATATAGCTAAAATTTTATTCTTACGTCGATGATTAGCCAACAATTTGTAACAAATTACAACGCTATTTAAAATCGAGACTAAAGCCGTAATCATAAAAACAGCAAGACTAACAAAAATTGGGGATACGAATGAAAATAGTTCATCTAAATTCGTACTGTAATGAGAGTTTGCCTTAATCTTCAAACCCGATATTGAATTATCATCTCGATAATAAATATCGCTAACTCGTCCAACAATGTCAATGTTCCCCGCTTTTGCAAATAGCACATCATAATAGTGCTCTACTGTTAATAATGAAACAGGTCCTGATTTGTCATTATTTATATGTTCTAGTTTGCCCATTTCTAAGTAACTATTTTCGGATAAATCAACCCTAAAACTTGATTTATCATGCTGATAATCTGAAACAGTGCTCTTTAATCTTGCGATTACATCTGCCTTCAATCTTGAGATTGAATTATCAAGCTTAGAAACATTTCTGACGGAAACAATCTCATCATGATTTGGATTAATTTCAGATTCATTAACAAATTTTTCCCAATCAGATAAATCATCTGAAAACTGTATATCAAACAAGGCAGTCAACTCTTTCTTGACGCTTAGACAATCGATTTCAGAAACTTTGCATACTTTATCCACAGTAATTACGATTTTTCCAATATCTATTAGTTTTGTAAATGATTCTTTGATATATCGTTGATATTGAGATGTTATCCTATCAAAGGATTTATACAATTCAATCAATCGGTCTTGATATTGCTGCGCTGCAATAACATCTTGATCAACACGAGTATTTATAAAATTATCTTTAAATAAATTTTTTATTGGTTCAGCTATTGATACTATGTAATTAGTTTCGATATCAATAGGTTGATTATTGATGAATAATGTATGACACCTATTTTCATTTTTCTTTTCATTTACATCGCATGATGCACCACTTATTTTTATATTGACTAAATCACCTTTTTGAATTGGACTATTTTTTAAGGTTGATTCATCCTGTAAATTTCTAGCGGTTATATTGTCGTTGAAAAATTGATAAGCTAACATTGCATTATCAACTAAACTTGTTTGAAAATAGACAACAGCAGATAAAATAGTTCCAGTAATTAAGAGTATTAAATTATGCTTAGCAAATTTTGGTGCTCCAAATTGTTCGATCTCTTGGTTAATGGAAAGTGTATTTTCATAACGAATTAGCTTTCTATCACTCACTGATATGTCCATGTTTGCAGGCAAAGACGACTTGTCAGGAAGAAAAGGCAGCCAATGGTGGGGAATGTTTAAAATATAATCTTCACCAATGATAACTTCTTTTTTAGAAACGTTTTTATTTTTAATTAAGCCCTTAATGCAAATTACGTTGTTTAAATCGTATTTAGATCTAGGCTGATACCAATAAAAAATAACGGAAAGTATCGTACTAAAAATAACTAAAATAAGGATGGTAGAATTATTGGAATACCAATAGATAAGGAAAAACACAGTCATCAAAGTTAAAAAAATAGCTGATAATAGACCGTTACCTTTTTTATTTCTATTTCTTAATTCTAATGGAGTTTCTTCACGTTCCAACAATTTTACAAAATCTATTTTTTTGTCAGGGTTCGGTTTTACGCTCACTACAGTATCATTACTTGTTTGTTCATCTTCTGGCATTTTAGAATCAAAAGATTGCTCATACATCCAAGGTTCATCTAATTCTGAGCATATGATTCCGCCTTGAGATTCTGCGGCAGTTTTTAGATCATAATCATTGATTTTAACTACAAATGCATATTTTTCGGTAAAAACGACTTCTGCAACGTTAAAATCTGAAATATGGAGGTACATGTTATAAGGGAAAAAGAGTTCAATCCCATCAATCTCATAATAAAAAGATGTTTCTTCAGTATTCGTATATAAACTATAACGGACACAATTTCCTTCTATCTTTGATACTTCTAAATCAATTAATGATGATTGATATTTATACGGAAACACTAGCCATTTATTATTCAGATAAGGTTCTAAAAGTTCAAATTCGTTTTCTGTTAATTTTCTTATTGATATGCGATCTTTAATGACATCCTTTAAATTTCGATTATTTGTATGTCTTTTTGAGCTATAGTTAATCCAAGAAAATATAGCAAGACCTATTAAAAAAATCTTAATTAACCAATAAAACTCCATTTCACTATTTTCCTTATATTATTTTTTTATTCTAATATTTTTAATAACATTAAGGCGCACAATGCGCCTTAACTAAAGATGCTAACAATGAATATCACTATTTAACTGTTTTTTCACTACGTGATAAACCAATAATCCCAGAGCGTACAGTTTCGACAATATTACAAGTTTCGCGAATTGAAGCTAAGAATGAGTCTAGCTTTTCACTTGTGCCCGATAATTGTACGATGTAATGAGTTGCAGTCACATCGACAATCGATCCTCTAAAAATATCGGCACAACGTTTTACTTCGTCACGCGCATCAGAACCTTTTGCGGCAACTTTGACTAGCATGATCTCACGCTCTACATGTGGTCCTTCGGTTAAATCATGCACGCGATAAACATTAACTAATTTATGCAACTGTTTTTGGATCTGTTCAAGAACATGCTCATCACCCGTTGTTTGAATCGTCATACGATGCATAGTTGGGTCTTCAGTTTGCGCGGTAGTAATTGTTTCAATGTTAAAACCACGTTGTGAAAATAAGCCAATTATTCTTGATAATGCGCCTGGTTCGTTTTCGGTTAAAATTGATAAGATATAACGCATTAGGTTCTCTCCGTTTTACTAAGCCACATTTCGTTCATTGCCCCACCTCGCACTTGCATTGGATACACATGTTCAGTGGCATCGGTCATGACATCAACAAAAACCAACCGGTTTTTAATTGCTAACGCTTGTTTCAGTTTAGGTTCAAGCTCTTCACGTTTGGTTATAACCATTCCAACATGGCCATAGGCTTCTGCAATTTTGGCAAAATCAGGTAAAGATTCCATATAAGAACTGGAATGTCGGCCTGCATAAATCATATCTTGCCACTGCTTAACCATGCCTAAAAAACGGTTATTTAAATTTAAAACCAGCACGGGTAGGCCATACTGTAATGCGGTTGATAGTTCTTGAATATTCATTTGAATACTGCCATCACCAGTTACGCAAACAACGGTTTTTTTAGGGAATGCCAATTTAACCCCTAAAGCTGCTGGCAAGCCAAATCCCATGGTGCCAAGTCCACCCGATGTAATAAAGTGACGCGGTTTGTCAAATGGGTAATAAAGTGCCGCAAACATTTGATGCTGCCCAACATCGGTTGCCACAAAGGCATCACCTTTGGTCAATTTGTATAATACTTCAATGGCTTCCTGCGGTTTGATGCTTTCACCGTCATGACGATAAGCCAAACAGTGACGAGCTCGCCAATGTTCGATTTGCTTCCACCAATCGACTAATGCATCCAAATCACGATCTACATTTACCTCATCGATTTGAGATAACATGGTTTCAACCACCATTTTGGCATCGCCCACAACCGGTATACTTGCCATAATGGTTTTTGATATTGAGGTTGGGTCAATATCAACATGAATAATTTTGGCTTTTGGACAATATTTTTCAACATTATTTGTTGTTCTGTCATCAAACCGTGCACCTATAGCCAAAATGACATCGGCATTATGCATAGCCATATTGGCTTCATAAACACCGTGCATACCAATCATGCCAAGGTTATGTTTGTCAGTACCAGGAAAGGCGCTAATACCCATTAATGTTGAAGCAACCGGTAAATTTAGTTTTTTAGCAAACGTTTTGATCGCATCACTCGCATTGGCGGCAATCACACCACCACCAATAAATAAAACGGGTTTTTTAGCTGCAAGCAAAGTCGTTAACGCTTTTTTAATTTGCCCTTTGTGACCTTGTATCGTTGGGTTGTAAGAGCGCATGGTGACAGATTTTGGATAATGATAGTTATACTTATTGGCAGGATTAACCATATCTTTTGGCAAATCAATCACTACTGGCCCCGGCCTACCTGTCGAGGCAATATAAAATGCTTTTTTGATCGTTTCGGGGATGTCTTTACTATCTTTAATTAAAAAACTGTGTTTCACAATGGGGCGTGAAATTCCAACCATGTCACACTCTTGGAATGCATCGTTACCAATTAAATTACTCGCAACCTGCCCGGATAATATTACTAGTGGTACAGAGTCCATGTATGCCGTTGCAATGCCAGTAATGGTATTTGTAGCTCCAGGACCCGATGTAACTAAGACGACACCAACATCACCCGTTGCTCTAGCATAACCATCAGCCATATGTACCGCAGCTTGTTCATGACGAACTAAAATATGTTCAATGCCACCTAATGTGTGAATGGCATCATATATATCAAGAACACTACCACCGGGATAACCAAATATCTGTTTTACTCCTTGGTCAATCAAAGATTGAATAACCATCTCTGCGCCTGACAGTTTTGCCATGGTTGTTGCCTCCAATGTAACTGATTTATCATTTTTAGAATCATTTTGCATCAACTTGTAAGTAAAATCAATAAAGTCAATTAGCTAAGTTTATTACAAATAAAATTGAGCACTCACAATATTAATTTTTAAAATATTGTGAATAATATCCATAATCTATCAATTTTATTTAAATATTGCTGATTGATTTTATTGTTATTTTATTGTTTTTTATATACACTCAGAATCTAAGTATTTCTAGTCATAGCAGTACTAGAATTCTTCATTACTCAAAGGTATAAATATGAGCAATATTTCATCTAAACCAACCTCACTTGCTGACTGGCAATTGGTTAAAGTTACTGGCGACGATAGCCGTGTTTTTCTGCAAGGACAAATAACCAACGACATTAACCGACTTTCGGAACAATCAACGCTCTATGCCGCTCATTGCGACAATAAAGGCAGAATGTGGAGTACGTTATTGTTATTTCAACGCGGTAACGATATTTACTATATTGAGCGTAAAAGCGTTGTTAAAAAGCAAATTGCTGAACTGGCAAAATACGCTGTTTTTTCTAAAGTGACTATTGAACCAGTCCAAGATTTAAATATGATCGGTTTGGTCGGTGATGCGATTCCCACAGCAGTCGCTACAAAATTAAGTGATATAAGCTGTTTAACCGAAAATAATATCACCTATATCAAAGTACCTTTACCGGAAATGCGCGTTATTATGGTCACGCCAGAACCAATTCCGGATGATTTAAATCCATGCAGTGACTGGTTAAAACTTGATTTGCAAGCGGGTTATCCTATTATTGATGATAGTAATATGGCAATTTTATTACCGCAAGCCTGTAACTTACAATCTTATGATGCTATTAGCTTTGAAAAAGGCTGCTACTGTGGTCAAGAAATGGTCGCTAGAGCGCAGTTTCGTGGTGCTAACACTCGTGGAATGTATGTAATAAAAGGCACCAGTGATGTTCTTCCTAAAATTGGAAATACGCTCGAATATAAACTTGCTGGTGGTTGGCGAGAAGGTGGACTGGTATTAGCCGTAGCCAAACTTGATGACAAAGACGGCATTTGTGTCCAAGTCGTACTGAATAATGGTATTGATTTAAATACACCATTTAGAGTTTTTGGAAACGATAACAGTCGAATGACGTTTTAATTGTTTTTGATCAACAAGCTGGAATAACAACACGTTTATTCCAGCTGTCGTTGTGCCTATCGTTTTAACTTAGTTCGCAAGTTCTTGGTTAACAATCTCAATAAAATAGCTTACGCCAGTTGTTAACACTTCATCATTGAAGTTAAAAGCTGGATTATGTAAGTTAGCACCTTTACCTGCACCTAACCAAACGTATGCACCCGGTATTTTTTGCAGCATAAACGCAAAATCTTCTGATCCCATTGAAGGAAGAGGATCAATAATTACGTTATCTTTCCCAACGATTTTTTTAGCCGCAGTGATAGCAATATCGGCTTGTTTGGCGTAATTAATCGTCGCTGGGTAACGACGTTGATAATCTACTTCAGCCTTAGCTTCAAATGTTGTGGCAATACCTGTTGCTATTTGCTTAATTCGACTTTCAGCCATATCCTGCACTTGGGCACTAAATGTCCTAACCGTGCCTCGAATCACCGCTTCTTGCGGTAACACGTTCCAAGTATCACCGCTATGGATTTGCGTCACACTCACTACCAACGAACTTAAAGGATCAGCATTACGACTCACAATACTTTGTAAACCATTGACGATTTGTGTAGCCGTTACGATGGTATCTTTACCAAGATGAGGAGCAGCAGCATGCGCACCCACACCTGTTATTTTGATTTCAAATACATCATACGATGCCATCATTGGACCATGATTAATATAGAAGTGATTTAACTCCATATTAGGTTGATTGTGAATGCCATACACCGCTTCAATCGGGAATTGTTCAAATAAACCGTTTTCAACCATAACCCGTGCTCCGCCTTCATTTTCTTCGGCGGGTTGAAAAATAACTACAACGGTACCAGCAAAATCACGGTGTTCGCTAAGATATTTGGCGGTGCCTAGCAACATAGCTGTGTGCCCATCATGTCCACATGCATGCATTTTGCCATGCTTGGTTGAGCAATAATCGATATTATTTTCTTCAACAATATCTAATGCATCAATATCAGCCCGAAGCGCAATCCACCGTCCTTCTTGATTACCTTTAATAATACCAACAACCCCCGTTGGGGCAAAATCAGTATATAGCTCGGTAATGCCAAATGATTGCAGTTTTTCGATGATAAATTTGGTGGTGTTGACTTCTTCGAAAGCAGTTTCAGGATGAGCATGAATATGATGGCGCCATGCGATCATTTCGCTTTTTAGTTCATTTATACTATTTGATATCATGAATGATTCCTTAATTAGTGACTAACTTACAGCATAACACGTCGATTTAGCTAGCACTATAACGCGATTTTCACTTTTATAAAAATAACTATTTTTACTATGGATAGCAATTTTGGTTATATATTGTATATATTGAACAAGACGATTGATTTATACACTTTTAACACATTATTGATTAAAATTTAAGGTGTCCTGAAAGTTTTTAATAATAGAGTACATAATCAGAAATTAATAAAAAAGGACCGAATGCAATACCTTTTAAGGTATGTTTATTAAGGATATAGCGCAAAAAAAGATAATACACTATCCCCAGTAATGAAGAAAAAAACAATAACATTGGCAGCCTAGTATAAGGTATCCAACAGCCTAATGCCGCCAGTAATTTAATGTCTCCCCCACCTAAGCCCTGTTTTTTAGACATTAAATAAAAGAAAGTAGCTGGCACCTTTAATAATAGATAGCCAAAAAAAATACCTAATAACGCATCGGCTAAGGTGATGTTAGCCATGTTAAAATAAGCAAGTATTAAACCAAACCACATCAACGGTTGCGTAAACAGATCAGGTAATAAATAGTATTTAAAATCAATGAACGCCAACAGCAAAAAATAGCAACCAAGAAGCATTAAAATACAACTTTGAAAATTAATACCTTTATCAAAATAGATAATCGCAAATAATGCTGCGACAAATAATTCAACAATAAGATAACGACATGAAATCTTGGCTTTGCAATAATGACAGCGCCCTTTTAGTATTAGCCAAGCAACAACTGGCACCAATTGCCAAGCATTGAGTCGATGATGACAATGTGGGCAAGCAGATCGGTACACACTAATGTGGTATAAATATTGGCAAGGCGTCAGTGTTGGCAAATAGCGACAATAGGCGACATGCACAAAGCTACCCATGCAAAGCCCCAAACAGATGATAATAAACATTAGCATTAGTGAATCACCTCGCCCATTTGAAAAATAGGTAAATACATCGCCACAATTAAACTACCAATAATCAAGGCTAATACAAGCATTAATAATGGCTCAAACGCTTGTGATAGATTATCAGTTAAAGTCTGATTTTGTTCTTGATAATAGAACGCTAGCTTATCAAGCATTAAATCTAACGTACCTGACTCTTCTCCCACAAAAATGAGTTGAGCGCATAAGTGGGGGAAGTGTATTTGCCGATGCAATACATGGCTAAATGAATACCCTTGTTCAATGCCTGTAATGATTTGAGAAAGACTATCACGATAAAGACCATAATAACTGGTATTAGCCGCTGCAGCTAAACCGGCTAATAATGGTATGCCTGCTTTTTGGGTGATAGCAATGGTTTGAAAAATTTGGGCTAAGCAACTGGTTTTAATCACCTGACCGATAAAGGGAAATTTAATTACCATCGTCTCTATTTTATGGCGATAACGCACTTTTAAATAGCGTTGATAACATAAATAACTGATGAAAAAGACTACGCACCAAATTAACCAACTTTGTTGTAAATAGTTGGAAAAATCGATAATCGCTTGTGTAAAAGCTGGCAACTCGGCATCGAAATCTTGATAAATATCCGAAAATTTTGGTAAAACAAATAACAACATCACTAAACTTACAATTACCGCAACTAATAATAAAAATAGTGGATAACGCATTGCCTTTTTTAGTTTTTTTTGCAATTTTATTGATTTTTCAAGTAATAATGCTAACTGCTCAAAGCTTTCGTCAAGCTGCCCTGTGAGCTCACCGGTTGCAATAATTTCGCAATACAGTGCAGAAAACACCGCGTGATGTTGCTGTAATACTTGCGATAAAAATTCGCCTTTGGCTACTTGTTGCTGAATATCAAGGAGCAGATATTGCCAGTGTGGCTTGGTTTGTTCTTGGGCGAGCAACTGTAATGTATCAATGATGGATAATCCCGCCTTTAACATGGTCGCTAATTGTTTAGTAATGATCAGCAGGTCAGCACGATTAAAACTACGTGCGGTAATAATATTACCTGCTTTGATCTTAATGGCGATTTTACCTTGTAACAATAACTGACGTTTAACGGCTTCTTGTGATTTAGCGATGATTTTGTGTTGATTAAAATCTATATCATACCAATAATAGAGCCGTTTCATACCATATCACCCAATACGCGATTTAATTCAGCTAGTGTTGTAATGCCCTGTTTAACTAATGTTTGCCCAGCCATTTTTAGCGAAGTCATATTTGAAGGAAAAATAGTTTGATTCGCTAATATTTGCTGTTGAATATTGGGGGTGATGACTAAAAATTCGTATAGTCCAATTCGTCCTTTATAACCACCAATACAATTAGGACAACCTGTGGCCAAATAATGTGGCTCGAGTTCATTTCCCAACCTAACCAAATCACTTGCCACCACTTTGCAATGTGGACACAGTTTCCTTACTAGCCGTTGGGCAACAACTAATTGTAGACTTGATGCCAGCAAATAATTTTCAATGCCCATCTGTTTTAAGCGGGTTATTGCCTCGACACTTGAATTAGTATGCAAGGTTGAGAGAACTAAATGCCCTGTTTGCGCAGCTTGAATAGCAATTTCGGCAGTTTCACGATCGCGAATTTCACCAATCATCATTACATCAGGATCTTGCCGTAGTAAGGCACGTAAGACCATAGCAAAGGTTAACCCAGCTTTAAGATTAATAGCAGTTTGGTTAATGCCCTCAAGAGGAATTTCAATAGGGTCTTCAACACTGCAAATATTACGTTCGGTTTTATTTAACCATTTTAATCCACTATATAATGTGACTGTTTTACCACTACCAGTTGGTCCAGTAACTAAAATCAATCCTTGGGGATAATCTAGAATTTGTTTGAACGTTAATAGATCAGTATCAGTTAACCCCAAGTCATTGATTGTTAATTCAGATTCATGATTATCCATTACTCTTAAGACAATCTTTTCACCATGCATAACCGGTAAAGAGGCTATACGCATTGTGTAACGGTCAATCACAAGTTGACCATCTTGGGGCAATCGATGCTCAGCGATATTTAACTTAGACATGATTTTTAGCCTTGCCGTTATCTGTTTAGCCAACGCAAGCTGTGGTGATAACATATCATGTAAAACCCCATCAATGCGCATGCGAATACGATAGCTATGTTGGTAAGGTTCAAAATGAATATCCGAAGCGCGCTTTTCTAATGCTTCAAGCAACAATTTGTCGATACTTTCAATTAGCTGTTCTTCTTGCATAAAGGCACTTCCTTATTTATTAATCGTCAAATACGAACATTAAAATTTAAAGATATCTTCACAAGCGCTGGTTAAACTTGCATCGACTGGCGATGTGGTGCAAACGCGATTCCAATCTAAATTACCGTGAGTGGCATTGATTGTTGGTGTCAGTGTGGTAGTTAACCCCGCTAAGGCACTAGTTCCAACCAAGGTAATAACGCCATTATTGACCGTGATTGAAGTTACATAGTTAGACGTTCGGCTTGCTGGTACGCCATTATTACCATTACTACAATTGGTTAAACTGCCTTGCTCTACAGCACAAATTTCGACAGCCGTTTTATAAGATGTCATGGTTTGCAGCATATCAGTCAACGCCGCTTTTTTTACATATCCTTGATATGCAGGCACACCAATAGCCGTTAAGATGGCAATGACAATAATGGCTATCATAAGTTCAAACAACGTAAATCCCGATTGATTAGACATAAATACCTCGATTTTTCAGTCAATGATTTAATAGAAGAGCCTTTATAGCAAAACAAAAAAATGGAATAATAGCGAAGTAGTAAGTTTGGAAAGAAAAGTCCATTACGCAATTCTTTATTACGTTGTATGCTCAATTTTCGCGAAGCAGATCGCAAAACAAACAAATCCATACATCGGTTTATTAGATAAGTTGGAGTCAATATGTCCCTAAAAATTGTTAACGGTTGGTTACAAGGTATAAAACACGTCGTTTCACCTTTTTATAATGAACGACCAGCCAATAAACCGATATCATTACTTGTTATCCATAATATCAGCCTACCGCCCAATCAATATGGGGGGCCTTATGTTGAACAATTATTTACAAGTCAGCTCGATCCTAACAAGCATCCCTACTTTGCATCAATTTATCAACTTGAAGTCTCAAGCCATCTATTTATTAGGCGAGATGGCGAAATCATTCAATTTGTGCCATTTGATAAACGCGCTTGGCATGCAGGGAAATCCGTATTTGCAGGACAAGAGAATTGTAACGATTTTTCAATTGGTATTGAAATGGAAGGATGCGATAACGACAGTTTTACCGAACAACAATATCAACAATTGGCGAACGTGACGCTATTATTACAACAAACTTATGGGATCGAAAACATAGCTGGCCACAGCGATATAGCCCCAGATCGTAAAACAGATCCTGGCCCCTGTTTTGATTGGCACTACTATCGAAGTTTGTTAGCGCAAAAATCACAAGAACAAAAGCTACTCAATCAAATCGAGCAAATTATTGCAGAGTTACAAAAAATCGATTTATGGCAAATCACACCACCAAAACCTGATGCATTTTTAAGCCAAGAGCCCTTTGCGCTTGACACCATGCAAGCACACGAATGGTTACAATGGATTTTTATTCCACGAATACAAGCCATGATTGACTCTAAAGTAAACTTGCCAAAATTCGCTTTGCACCCATATTTTGAAGAAGCGTTAAAAGAGCAAGAACAAGATGTTAATCGCCTGCTCAATCTTATAAAACAGCTTGATGAATTATCATAAATTAACAAGATAAAATGTACCGCATTAATATACGGTACATTAGTGTGTAATAATGGTTAAAATCCAAAAAATCGAATAAAAATCGGTCAGAAAAGATATTGATTTTATTTAAGTTTTTTAAATCTAATTTCCACTATTCGATAACTGTCGATATACATTCACCGCTTGCTGATGGTTGCTATAAGTGGTTGAAAAGGTATGCCCACCTGTTCCATTCGCAACAAAAAACAGATAATTGGTTTTAGCTGGGTGCGCGGCTGCTTCTAATGAAGCAAGGCTTGGCATTGCAATGGGTGTTGGCGGTAGCCCCTCAATGACATAGGTATTATAAGGATTTTGGGTATCGGTTAAATCAACCCGCCTAATGGTACCTCTATAGTTATCACCTAAGCCATAAATAATGGTTGGGTCAGTTTGTAACTTCATTTTACTTTTTAGGCGATTAACAAATACCGAAGCCACATTTGCCCGTTCAGAACTGATACCGGTTTCTTTTTCAATGATCGATGCAATAATAAGTAGCTCATAAGGCGATTGGTAAGGAAGATTGCTATCGCGGTTATCCCAGATTTTTTGCAAGTTACTTTTCATGGTCATATGCGCACGTTTTAAGATATTAATATCTAAAGTGTCTGCAGTATAAAGGTAAGTGTCCGGTGATAACCAGCCTTCAATCGATCCTTCAATGCCTAATAATTTAGCAATTTCGTCCTCTGTTTTGCCAGCTAAGGTTTGTTGAATATACGGGGTAGTCTGAATAACATTTAACCAATCTTTAGCGCGTTTACCTTCCACAAATTGGATCGAAAAATTGCTCTCTTTGCCTGATACCAACAATTGCAAAAATTCTTCAACTGTCATATGTGGATGCAATTGATAAGTTCCAGCTTTAATGGAGCTTAACGATGGGTTTAGTTTGCACAGGTAAGGTAACAAATATGCGCTTTCGAGTAATTTGCTTTCTTTAACTTGCTCAACTAACTGATGCATAGATGTGCCTTTTTTCAAAACAAACATTTGATTTTCGGCAGTGACTTGCATTTGCTTTGTAGAAAACTGCTGTAAAAAATAATAACCAATGCTAATTGAACCACCCACAATTAAGATCAGGGTGAATAGAGTGTATAAAAATATCTTTTTAATCATAATTTATTTATCTAATATAATGAATTTTTGCGCGTGAAGTTAAGCGCGTTATTAATTCGTAAGCACTAATACCAGTGTGCTTAGCGATTTCTTCAACGGGGAGATCTGGTCCCCAAAATATGACTTCATCACCGGGTTTTTCAAGGCTATCGATGCCCAAATCAACCACAATCATATCCATTGAAACTCGACCAACGATGGGCACTTTACGACCATTAATCAAAACAGGGGTATTTTGTGGAATACTACGTGGGTAGCCATCACCATAGCCCATCGCAACTACGCCGAGTTGAGTATCTTGTTCACAACACCAAGTCTGACCATAGCCAACCGATTCGCCTTGTTTGTGCTTTCGTACTGCGATTAATTCTGATTTAAATGTCATAGCCGGTTTTAAATCGGCAATTGGTGCATCAAAAGGCGAAACACCATACAAAGCAATGCCTGGACGCACCACATCACGCTGAGCCACTGGCCAAGCCAAAGTGCCACCCGATGCAGCAATTGAACATTTACCTATTAGTGATTTATCGTCAATTGAAGCAATAAACTGATCAAAGCATTCAATTTGCTTTAATGTTTGCTTTGAAGTGAGATCGTCAGCCGAACTAAAATGACTCATAATATTAATCGGTTTACAAACGACAGAACAGTTAGCTAAACGATAAAACTCTTCTTTAGCTTCATCAAGACAAAAACCTAACCTATGCATACCAGTATCGATTTTAAACCATGTAATAATTTGCTTTTCAAGCGGTGATGATTGCAACACATCGATTTGCCATTTGCTATGAATAGCTGGTTGAACATTAAAATTAATCAAATCCCACATATCATCATGCGGAAAGAATCCTTCCAAAGCCACAATAGGCGTATTAATACCTGTGTTTCGCAATTGTATTGCCTCGGCAAGCCGCGAAACGCCAAAATAATCTACCTTATCGGCTAATAGCTGCGCAATTTCCTCAATACCATGGGAATAAGCATTAGCTTTAATAACCGCAACTAGCTGACTATTGGGCGCTGTTTTTTTTAGATATTCAACATTATGAATAACGGATTGACGACTGACTTCAATAACGGCGATAGACATCTTATTACCTAGATTTTGATTAAGTGATTATTTTAAATTTTGTTTCTAATAATAACAAATTTTTATTTTTATATATATCTATTAGTGACTTAACATGATTTGCAAATGGGGTAGCTTTTTATTTACATTGTTAATGATAATGATTATCATTTGCATTATAACTAAAAATATCAAATTTTTACTGATATAGGAAATGATAAACAATGAAATTAAACATAATCAAGCTTTATAAACCGATATCATATATTGCAATGTTAACCCTTTGTTTTAGTACTGATACTTTTGCCGAAGAAAACCGAACAACTTCTCATGACACCATTATCGTGACAGCTGATCGTAATGAAAAAAGCATATGGGACAGCGCAGTATCGGTTAACGCGATTAATCGTGATGATATTGAAAAGCAAAGTGGTGATTCTGTTGCCGAGGCATTACGCGATATCCCCGGCGTTGAAATTACCGACAATTCGCTAGCGGGTCGTAAGCAAATTATGATTCGTGGCGAAGCACCATCGCGCATTTTAATGTTAATTGATGGGCAAGAGGTGACCTATCACCGCTCAGGACATGGTTCTGGAGCAGGTGTATTAATTGATATGGAATCAGTTGAGCGGATAGAAGTCATTAAAGGTCCTCATTCTGTCCTTTATGGTTCACAAGCCATCGGTGGTGTGGTTAATTTTATTACCCGAAAAGGTAGCAAAAACGGAGCCCTCCTTAATGGCGATGTTAAAGTTGTTTATAACCAATCAACTAATGGCTTTACCGAAATGGGCACGGTTAACGGCACAATGGATCAGATTTTTGATTATCGAATCAGTGGCACTCATGCCCAAAATAACGATCGTAAAGCTTATCAAGGCAAACTTCACAATACTGATTTTGGTAACGATAGTTTAAGTTCATGGTTTGGAATTAATTTAGATAATCATAAATTTGGACTTGCACTTGATCGTTATAGACTTGATACTAAAACTTATTTTGATAAGGATAATAACGCTCCTTCAATTAAAGAATTTTGGGTCAAATTACCCAAATTGCAACGTGAAAAAATTGGTCTATTTTATGACTATAATATTGATAGTAATATCCTTAAAAAGCTACATTATGATGCCTATGCACAAAAAATGAATCGTGAATTTAGAAATCATGTTGTTGTGTCACCAAGACCTATGATCAAGGTTAACACCAATACAGCCACAAACGATGAACAAAAAACTTATGGCATGACATTTCAATCCGATTTTATACCACATAAAAACATGCAACTAATTACCGGAGCACAATATCAACAAGATAATGTTGATCAAAATTCACATAACTCGTTGGTATCCAAAATGCCATCACCAAGAGCAAGCTATACTCAGCATAAATATTTAGCTAATAAATGGCAACAAACTAGTATTTCTTTATTTGGACAGAATGATTGGGCAATAACTGATGATATATCTTGGAACATAGGCGCTCGTCAATATTGGGTCGAATCAAAACTCAAAGATGGATCAACGTCCCTAAATAAAATACCAGTTATAGGTCGCCCATCTGTAACTTATACTATTGATGGAAAAAAGAAAGATCGCGATAACAATTTTGTTGTGTCGTCTGGATTAACCTATTCTGGCATTGAAAATACACAATTAAGAGCCTCGTTTGCACAGGGCTATGTTTACCCAACACTTTCACATCTTTATGCAGTTACCTCGGCATCAACCCAAACACTTTATGGTAATTCAAATTTAAAACCTGAAAAATCAAACAACTATGAAATAGGCTTGCGCTACAATAACAATACTTGGTTAGTTGATAGCGCCATTTATTATTCTGCCGCTAAAAATTATATTACTGAAATGAGTTGTAATGGTTCGGCTATTTGTGATGGTGCATCAGGGGCTAATTTTAATTATTATAATAATGCCAACAAAGCCAACACTCATGGCTTAGAATTTAGCATAGAATATCTTGATTTAGCTTTTATCCCTTATGTTAAAGGCAATTATTTGCGACGTCAGATAAAAACTGAACGGTACACCACTTATGATTCTGGCAATCCGCGTTTTATGGGGAATGCAGGTATCAAACATACAGCTTATTTAGATTGGTTTGATATTGATTCTGATCTATTTATGCGATTTTCAACAAAAGCAACTCGCCGCAGTGATTCATCGGTTTACCATTATAGTGGTTGGTCAACCCTAAATTTATCAACCACCACTTCATTTGGCGCCAATCGCCAATACCGAATTGGTTTAGATATAAATAATATATTAAATAAAAACTATACAACCGCTTACGAAACCATACCTGCAGCAAAATTCCATGCACTACTTAGCGCAAGTATGAAATTTTAACACCTCAAAGATATAATTTAAGATAACAATTAAATCTATATCATCAATTACCCGTTACTTTTTTGTAGTTAACGGGTAGTATCGCCGAAAATCAGTAGCTTACTATTTACTCAACAAATTTTTATATAGATGCCTAAAAGCCATTACTGGGTGATAGATGATCATCCTTGGACCGGCATAGCGCATAACTTGTTTTATTTTTTGTTTATAATCCTTACGATAACAATGTTTTGGACAACGCTCACACGTTGTTTTGGCTTCACCAAAACGACACATTGTTAAACGTTGCATAGCATATTGCAATAGATCATTGCATTCATTACATAACTGGTGGCGTGAGGTGTGATGATTTTGGTTGCAGTATAAATAGATCATTGCACTCACTGTTGCTTTTTCTTGCTGTATTTTAGGACCAGTATTGTTTGCAACCATAATCACATACAAGTTAATAAAGAAAGTGGTAAAATAAAATATATTCTACTATACCACAAGGATTTGTTGTTATGACAAGAATTATCAATAAAGACACGACTGTTTGCATGTCCCTTTCAGCCAGACCAAGCAATTTCGGTACTCGCTTTCATAATTATTTGTATGAAAAACTCGATCTTAATTACTTATATAAAGCCTTTACCACCAATAATCTAAAAGATGCAATTTATGGCATTAAAGCCTTAACAATTCGAGGTTGCGCCATTTCAATGCCTTATAAAGAAGCTTGCATAGAATTTATTGATGAATTAGATGACTCGGTAAAATCTATTCAATCGGTCAATACGATTGTTAACACAAATCATCATTTAAAAGCTTATAACACCGATTATATTGCAGTTGCCAAGCTCATTACCGAAAATAAAATCGATAATACTACACCATTTGTGTTAAAAGGCAGCGGCGGTATGGCTAATGCGGTGATTGGTGCTTTTTATGATGCAGGATTTAAAAATGGCATTATTGCAGCGCGTAACCAAGCAAAAGGCGAAGCGTTAGCCAAACGCTACGGCTATAAATGGGTCAAAAATGAACAAGACATATTGCCAAAACAAGCCAAACTGATTATTAATGTGACCCCAATTGGTATGCTTGGAGGTGTTGAATCTGAAGAGCTCGCATTCCCCTCTGTCATGATAGAAAATGCCGATATTGTGTTTGATGTGGTTGCATTACCCATTGAAACACCGATGATAAAATATGCCCAAAAGCTAAACAAAACCATTATTTCAGGTGCCGATGTCGCGGTGATTCAAGCTCTTGAACAATTTGTGTTATATACGGGCGTAACACCCAGCGAAGAGTTGGTGAAACAAGCAGGTGAGTTTGCAAGGCAAGGCTAAATAGTGTTATTCATTCCACCAAGTATATCGGTGGAATGAATAACAAATAGGTTATCACATCACCTGATGTAATTTGTTATATACAGCTAATAATTTTTGATGCATAGCAAATTGCGCTAAATTATCATTATTCGCTTTATCGGCTGTAGTAGGATCAGCCAAGCCAAAAAATGTTTTTTCGCCATTAGCGTATTGCCACATATCGTCAACACAAGCTTTGCCATACATTTTATTAAATGCAGTTTGATAGTTGTTAAACTGTTTTTTGTCACGTTGCAAAATAAAGTTAACCAGCGTTTGCAAGCAACGATAAGCATGATTGCGCTCTGGAGTAAATATAGACTCATTCATTTCAACTGTCCAATCAATCCATTGTTGTGCTTGCACTAGGTCTTTACCTGCCAATGCCAACATTGCTTTTAACTCACCAACGCGCAGTGTAAACCAAGCATTATCGTTACCGCTTGCAATGCCAAGTAGTTCGCGAACACGTGCATAATCATCAAGACCTTCGTCATCAAGCTGTTCAATAATGGCTAGGTACTGTTTGGCAGTGCGTTTTTGATAAGGTAACGATAAAATAAGCTCACGCAGACCAATTGCCATATTGCTATTAGCAATTAAAAGATCTTCAGGGGGATAGATTTCCGACATACCAACGGCTAAAATTCGACAAGCATAAACGCCAAGATGCTCATAGTCCATAATTAACACTTCGGTGTTATGACGGGTAAAAATAGCCATTAAATTAGCAAATTCTTGCTCGGTCGTGCCTGAAAAGTCCCAATCGACAAATTCATAATCAGCTTGCTCATTGAATAGATCCCATGAAATCAAACCGCTTGAATCAATAAAATGCGTTTCTAAATTGCTAAGATCAGCAATATCATCATTATCAAAACTTGGTGGTGAAAATACATCAAGATCTTTTAAACTACGCCCTTGTAATAGTTCAGTCACAGTGCGTTCAAGTGCAACGCCAAAATTTGGATGTGCACCAAACGATGCATAACATGTTCCATTTTGCGGATTAAATAACACCACACAAATAACCGGAAACTCACCGCCTAATGAAGCATCAAAACAATAAAGTGGAAATCCCTCGCTTTCAAGCGCCTCAATGGCAGCTAAAACAGCGGGATAGCGATTAATAACTTCGGTTGGAATAATCGGTAAGCTAATGGCCTCGGCAATAATTTTGTTTTTCGTATAACGTTCAAAAATTTCCGATAACCCTTGCACTCGCGCTTCATTACGAGTATTTCCTGCTGACATACCATTAGATGCATATAAATTAGCAATTAAATTAACGGGCACATAGACCGTTTGCTTATCAGACTGCTGCTCAAATGGTAATGCGCAAATACCTCGCTCGCCATTACTTGATTGTAAATCAATTAAATCAGTTGCACTTAACTCATGATCGGGATCATAAAATTTAAGTAGTTTTTGAGATAATAACCCTTTAGGGAGGGAATTATCTTCAGGAATAGAGAACCATTTTTCGGTCGGATAATGCACAAAATCAGCATTTGCAGCTTTTTTGCCTAAATAAAAATCGGAAAAAAAGTAATTGGTTGATAATCGTTCAAAATACTCTCCTAATGCTGATGCCAACGCCGCTTTTTTGCTTGCACCTTTACCATTAGCAAAACACAGTGGGCACTTTGTATTTTGAATATGCACTGACCACACATTAGGTACAGGGTTAAGCCAAGAAGCCTCTTTTACTTCTAAATCATATTTTGTTAATTGTTGCTGAAAATAGTTAATGGAATCTTCAAGGGCAGCATCTTTGCCTGGAATATAAGTTTTCATAGTTAATCTCAAAATAATTTTATGTTATAATTTTCAATTCTTATCGCTTTTAAGAATTTATCACTTTATACGCAAATATAAAAAAATAGAAGTAATAAAATTAACCTACCTAAATAAGGAAATAAAATGAACAAAAAATTTGATTTTAAAGATCTTACCATTAAAGATTTTTTCTTCTTTAATAAAATGTTAACACCTTCATTTATTACTATCGTATATTGGATCACATTAGTTCTTATTGGCTTTAGTGCATTGACTATGATACTAGGTAGTTTTGCTTTATTTGCTTATAGTTTTACTGCAGGTTTATTTACCTTTTTTAGTGGTATTATTACCTTTGTTGTAGGATTTGTTTCAACTCGTATTGGTTTTGAATTGATTTGTGTGCTATTTAATATTAATCACAATATTCAAAAATTAGCTAACGAAAAAACAGATTCAGAAAAAACGGAAGAATTGTCTAACACCGATACTATTAATTAATAGTATTGATTCAACTATATAGTCAAAAAAGCGGGAACTAATTCCCGCATTTTTTTGCTTTTGTTGTAATCTATATTTTTAAATCAAAATAATCGGTTAACTAGCATTAAGCTCGCTAAGAGGCCATCTTGGTCTAACATTGATTGCTAAATCTGAATACTGCCTTGCTTGTAAATGAATCATCCCCGCGTAAGCAATCATGGCACCATTATCGGTACAAAATTCGAGTCGTGGATAATAAACCTGTCCTTTACGTTGATGCATCAACTCAGTTAACCTATTACGCAGTGTTTGATTAGCGCTTACTCCGCCGGCTATCACTAAATTTTTAAATCCAGTTTGATCAAGTGCTCGCCGCGATTTAATTACTAATGTATCAACCAAGGCATCTTCAAAGGCTCTAGCAATATCAGCTTTAGTTTGCGCATCAATAATATGATTATCACTATGTTGATGAATGATATTGGCAGCGGCTGTTTTAAGACCTGAAAAACTAAAATCCAGCCCAGGACGATCGGTCATCGGTCGAGGAAAATGGAATCGAGCTCCATTGCCCTGCTCAGCTAATTTGGACAATTTTGCCCCGCCGGGATAATCTAAACCAAGTAATTTAGCAGTTTTGTCAAAAGCTTCACCTGCTGCATCATCGATGGATTCGCCAATAAGTTCATATTGACCAATACCTGTTACGCTAATAAGCTGTGTATGTCCCCCCGAAACTAATAATGCAACAAAAGGAAATTCAGGTGGATTAGATTCTAACATTGGCGCCAATAAGTGCCCTTCCATATGATGCACGGCAATAGCAGGTACATTCCACGCATAAGCCAGCGAACGACCAATTGATGCTCCAACCATCAAAGCACCAATTAAGCCTGGACCTGCAGTATAAGCCACACCATCAATATCTGCTGGCACCACATTTGCTTCTTTTAATGCTGCTTGAATTAAGGGTACGGTTTTACGAATATGATCGCGCGATGCTAATTCAGGCACCACACCACCATAATCAGCATGCAATTTAATTTGCGAATAAAGTTGATTGGCAAGCAAACCATTGGCATCATCATAAATAGCAATACCTGTTTCGTCGCACGAAGTTTCAATACCTAAAATCTTCATTAATGTTTACCTGCAAAATCGGTCAGATCTTCTTCGCTCCAAAGATCTTGTTCGGTGATGTCTTTATCGGGAATGCGATGTTCCTCAGTTGCCCAATCACCTAAATCGATAAGCTGGCAACGCTTGCTACAAAATGGACGGTACGGGCTATCTTTACTCCATACAACTTGTTTTTGGCAAGTTGGGCAATTGACATATGTAGTGTTATCTTTATTCATTGTGACTCTTTTTTTAAATAATTAGTATTTAACAGTACTAACAACAAGCTAATTCAAATTCAATACTATCGCTATTCACGTTATCACAAGTATCAAGCGGTAAAAACCGAATGCTATAGCGAGACATATGACCAGACACTTGAGGATAGACATTTTTATCTAACGAAACCCGAATACGAATTAAATTAACATCACCATTGGTTTCTTGAAAAAAATTATTAGAACAAATAAATGGCTTAAATTCACCCATTTGTCTAATTAACTGCATATAGCATGTTAGAGATTTATCTAGAATTGACAAGTGTTGTAACCAATTTTCAACTTGAATATTACGCCTTTCTTGTGGAATTTTCAGCCATAAATGGAACGAAGGCAAATCAAAACTACAACAGCCTCCAGGGATCGTTAAACGTTGGCGAATCGCAGTAATAAAACGGTCGTCTTTTAATGGTTGCCCCAGGCGGGTTATCAGATTAAATTGAGCTAAAAAACAATCAAATTGGTGGATCAAGTCGTTAAGTAAATCATAGTCAACACCATCAAAAGTTAGCCACAAGATTAACTTTTGTTTTTGTGATTCAAGTTCTTTAATCAAATCACCTTTTACATCGTTACGTTCAATAATTTCTAATAACTCAGACAGCGCGTGAAAAAAAATCAACGCATTATTTTGATCAAACTGGCAATGCCTATTTAGTTGATTTAACAAAAATTCAACACGAAGCCAAGTACGCATTTTTTCATTTAATGGATGTTCAAAAATAATGTTATTCATCAATCTAAATCTTACAATTAAAGTTATCTAAATATTGTTGATGCAATAAATTAACTTGTGCAGTTAGCCTAGCTAAATTATCATCATTTACAATAATATCATCAGCATAAGATAAGCGCTTTTTTAAAGACACTTGCGACAATATCATCTTTTTTGCTAATGACTCACTAATATTATCTCTTTTTACTAATCGCGCCAATTGTAACGACTCCGGAACATCTATGATTAGCACACGATCAGCCAGCGTATGCAAATTGTTTTCAATCAATAACGGCACAACCCAAATTACATAGATTGTATTTTGCATAGCAATTTGTTTTTGAGTTTCTTGTTGAATAATAGGATGCAACAAATGATTAAGCCAAAGTCGTTCGTGGTCATTATTAAATATAATTTCACGTAGCTGGCTGCGATCAAGTTCGCCATTAGCAAGCAAAATTTCTTGGCTAAAGTGCTTAACTATTTGGTTAAACGCATCACTACCGACTTGCACAACTTGCCTTGCAATAATGTCTGCATCAATAATAGGTACGCCCAATTTGGCAAACAAATTGGCGATAGTACTTTTACCACTGGCAATACCGCCACTTAGTGCAACAACATAAGGCATAAGGCAAATTCCAATTCAACAAAAACAGGGCATTATTATAACATATAAGTAGGTTGATCATATAACGCAAAATACAGCCAAAAACTTAATAATTAATGGGATATTTATCGATAGTAAATTCGCAAACTTATTCACGTCAACGGAAAATTTATCGCCTACTGTCAAATAAATAGAATAAAACAGTTGTTTTATATCATTAGCTGTATATAATCACATGTATATGTATATAAAAACAGGACAACGTAATGAAACCGTTAACAGAACGTCAACAGCAGATTTATGACTTAATTAAAGACAATATACAAACCACTGGCATGCCACCGACACGAGCTGAAATTGCCCAAAAGTTAGGATTTCGATCTGCCAATGCGGCTGAAGAGCACCTTAAAGCGCTTGCCAAAAAAGGCGCGATCGAAATGATCGCCGGCTCATCTCGCGGGATTCGTCTTTTACTTGAAAGCCAAGCGGAGCAAAATGAACTTGAAGGTTTACCACTAATTGGACAAGTAGCTGCTGGATCGCCAATCTTAGCGCAAGAACACATCGAAAGTCATTACCAAGTTGATCCGTCACTATTCAAACCCCATGCTGATTTTTTACTAAGAGTACATGGTATGTCAATGAAAGACATCGGTATCTTAGACGGCGATCTATTAGCCGTACATAAAACTCAAGATGTTAAAAATGGTCAAGTTGTTGTTGCCCGTATTGACGACGAAGTTACCGTTAAACGTTTATCGCGCAAAGGCAAATATATTCATCTACTTGCAGAAAACAGCGAGTTTTCTCCCATTGAAGTCGACTTAGAACAACAAAACTTTGCTATTGAAGGGCTTGCTGTTGGCATTATTCGTAATGGCTCTTGGATGTAATAATGTAGATGTATAAACAAAGATGGTATAGAATAGTAAACAATAAAAAGTAGGAGATTACTATGTGGCTATTTTGGTTATACGAAGGTTTAGCATTTGTTGCAATCATATTGCTTATTTTTGGATATTGCCGTTTTAGAGGAGTTGGTTTTTGGTCCCTCATTTGGAAATATTTAAAATGGTTCTCTTTAGCTGTACTTATTGTTTGGTTAGCCATCGCAATTCTTTGTCGAGTTGACTTATATAACGCTGCTCACTGCTATTTTAGAGGCGAAAGCATGCATGCAAACACCAAATATTCTATCTTTTTAGGTGAGTGCCAAGTTGAAACGCCTAGTGGCAGTTATGTTCCTATTGAACGAGCTAGAGCATTACCGGGTTCAAGTAACCATGATCACGATGATGGTAACAGCGACTCCGGCTCTACAAGTGAATTCTATCCTGTAAATTAAAATACTGAAAATAAATAAAACAACCAAAATCCGGCAAATGTTATTACAATTGTCGGATTTTTGTTTAAGTGATAAATTAAAATCTAAATGATGAATTGAGAGTGGATAAACCAGCACATAACCCAATAAACTTATTCATTACTTTACTCATTAACTTTCTGAAAAGCCAAGCAACGTTGTTCTAACTTTTTAAAACCAAAAATTAACGTAAAGCTAACACAAAGATAAATCACCGCCGCAATACCAAAGGCATGAAAAGGTTGATAGGTTTCGGCATAAATATCACGTGCAATTTTCATTACATCTGGCACTGTGACTGTAAAGGCAAGCGCTGTTGAATGCAGCATAAAAATCACCTCGTTACTATAAGCTGGCAAGGTAATACGAAACGCTCTTGGCAAGATAATATAACGGTATAACTGAAAACGGCTAAACCCAAGTGCAGTTGCAGCTTGCATTTCGCCATTAGGTACATTGCGCATGGCACCAGCAAAAACTTCAGTGGTGTAAGCGCAGGTATTTAAAGTAAAGGCTAACACAGTGCAATTTAAACCACTTTGAAAAAAGTCACTCAGCCAAGCATGATTTTTAACCACACTCAATGTATAAATACCAGTATAAATAATCAGCAACTGTACATATAAAGGTGTGCCACGAAAAATATAAGTAAACAGCCAAATGGGTAATTTAATCAGCTTCTTTTGCGAATTTCTCCCTACTGCTAACCCTAGCGACAAAATACCACCTATTAAAACAGATAAAATCAAAATCCAAAGCGTCATCGCCAGACCAGTGATGTTATAACCATCGGTCCATAATAGTGCTTGCCAATATTGTTGAATAATTTCTAGCATGAGTTTTTATAACTTAGTTTTGATTGTGCCAATGGAATAACGCCGTTCCAGCCACCATAACACAATATTCGATATTGACGTAAAAAACAGATAAAATGCCCCTGCGATTAAGGCAAACAATAAAGGTTGGTACAAAGCTTCGCCTGCATTTTTCGTGGCTTTAACTAAATCCGATAACCCCAGTAACGACACCAATGCCGTGGCCTTTAACACCACTAACCAATTATTTGCAATGCCCGGCAAGGCAAACCGCATCATTAAAGGAAACATCACATAACGAAACACTTGGACTTTACTAAGCCCAAGTGCCGTTGCCGCCGCTAACGTATTTTTAGATACAGCAAGATAAGCCCCTCGAAAGGTCTCGGTAAAATAGGCACCGTAAATAAAACCTAATGTAAAAATACCCGCCATTAACGGATTCACTTCAATAAAAGAGGCATTAAAATAATCGGTAATATTATTAACCAAAAACTGCAAACCAAAAAATATTAGCATCATTAGCACTAAATCAGGTACGCCTCGAATTAACGACGTATAAGCCTGACAAAGCACATTACACACTTTAGAATCGGCCAACTTGCCCAGTGCACAAACAATGCCAAGTAGCATAGCTAACAGTAGCGATGCTAGTGCTAAAATAATGGTTAGCCATGCCCCTTGGCAAATTAACGAAATATAACCTTGCATGGTTTATTTTTTATTACCATACACATTAAAATCGAAGTACTTATTATTGATTTTTTGGTAAGTTCCATCAGCTAGAATCGCTTTTAACGCTTGATTAAAGGCTTCGCGTAATTCATTATCATTTTTACGAAAGCCAAGCCCCACCCCCACATCAAAATAGTTAACATCTTTCAATTCATCGCCAGCAAAAACAAAACCTTTACCTTGTGGCTGTTTTAAAAAGGCATAACTACCAGTAACTTCGTCTTGCAATGCCGCATCTAAACGACCTGCCACTAAATCCGAAAACACTTGCAACTGATTTTGGTAAGGGACAATCACCACGCCATGAGGACGCCACATCTCGTTGGCAAAATGTTCTTGTGAGGTACCTTGCTCAACCCCAACGCGCTTACCTTTTAACGATTCAGCATTAGGCATTAAATTAGTACCTTCTTTAACAATCAAACGCGAGTAAGTCATAAAAATTTCGTCAGAAAATGCAATCTGCTTTTTACGCTTTTCGGTCATCATCAGCGAAGAGGAAATCATATCAATCTTTCTTGATAATAACGAAGGGATCAATGCATCAAAGTCGGTCGATTGGAAAGTGCATTTAATATTAGCCTTTTCACATAAAGCTTTAGTAATTTCAATGTTAAATCCTGTAATATTACCGTTAGCATCAATAAAATCAAAAGGCGCATAAGATGTATCAGACCCAACTTTAATCGATTCAGGCAACGTGGCATAACTTGTTATAGGTAAGCTTAAGCACCCTAAAATGGCTAATACTTTTAATAAATTCTTCATAATTTATCTCCCTTCGTTTTTAGCTAAAGGTATAATATAGCGCGTTATGCTGTATTTTTATAATAAAAAAAAGTTATTATTGTTGTCTGAAAAATTAAAATTACTTAACTGTAAGCACAAAAATAAAATTTCATTTGTAAATTAAAATGCCACTTTTTAACCTAAAAAAACATCAATAAAATCAATACCTTTTCTGACCGATTTTTGTGCTATTTCTATCCTTGTAAAACATAGCTGAAAACGTTATCAATGCGGTCATTTTTGCGACTTTGCATATCCTCAATAATTCAACCACATAAAAAATCTAAATTAAAACACGCCTTTCGATTTGCTGCCCCCAGCTTATAGCTGTTATAATTTTCTCATCTTTCAAATTAGGATCACCTTTATGTACACCATTTATGGCATTAAAAACTGCAATACAATGAAAAAGGCCTTTACTTGGCTTGATGAGCATCACATCAATTATCAATTTCATAATTATAAAACTGATGGGCTGTCAGAAGAACTTTTAGATAGTTTTTTGCAATTGGTAGACTGGCAAAGTTTACTTAATACTCGCGGTACAACTTGGCGCAAGCTAGATGAGTCTGTCCGTGCACAAATAGATAACGAACAAGCCGCTAAAAAGATCATGCTAGCCAACCCATCGATTTTAAAACGTCCCTTACTGATTGATGAAAAGCGAGCTTTATTAGGATTTTCAGATCAACATTATTCACAATTTACATCGCAATCTAAATAAAATCGAGACCATTATGACTGAACCCGTTATTGCACTCACTAAAGCACTCATTGCTGAAAAATCAATAAGCCCTGACGACAAAAACTGCCAAAAACTCATTATTGAACGATTAAAACCACTCGGTTTTATTATTGAAGAAGTCAATATTGGACAAACCAAAAACTTATGGGCCTATCATGGCGATGCTACTGACAAAACGTTGATGTTTGCTGGCCACACTGATGTCGTGCCAGCTGGTGATGAAAGTAAATGGCTCTATCCGCCATTTTCACCAACGATTGATGAAAATGGTGTACTTTATGGTCGTGGTGCATCGGATATGAAAAGTGGCGTTGCTGCCATGGTTTGTGCAGCAGAAGATTTTGTTAAACAATATCCTAATCACACTGGGCGCATCGCCTTTTTAATCACTTCAGACGAAGAAGCTGATGCAAGTGATGGTACAGTTAAAGTGGTCGATCTACTGATGAAACGCCAAGAACGCATTGATTATTGTATTGTCGGCGAACCGTCGAGCGATACAGTGCTAGGTGATCAGATCAAAAATGGCCGCCGCGGTTCACTGACAGCCAATTTAATTGTGCATGGTATTCAAGGTCATGTGGCTTACCCTCATCTTGCTGATAACCCTGTGCATCGTTTTGCTCCTGCACTAAATGAACTGGTTAATACTGTTTGGGATGAAGGCAATCAATACTTTCCACAAACGACAATGCAAATAGCCAATATTAATGGTGGCACAGGAGCTGAAAACGTCGTGCCGGGTGAGCTTCGTGTACAATTTAATTTCCGTTATAGTAGCGAATTAACCGACGCAGACATTAAAACACGCGTTGAACAGATTTTACAAAAACATAATGTAAACTACACCTTAACTTGGCGGTTATCAGGCCACCCATTTTTAACACCACAAGGTGATTTAACCAACGCGGCTGCTAGTGCTATTAAGGAATTCACCAACATTGATACCACACTATCCACCAGTGGCGGAACATCTGACGGACGCTTTATTGCCAAAATGGGATGCCAAGTAATTGAGCTTGGGGTACTTAACAAAACCATTCATAAAGTGAACGAAAATGCCAATTGCCAAGATATTATTACCTTAACCGCAATTTATCGCCGCATTTTAGAAAAATTGCTGTTAGTATAGTATTGCTAGCATCGTGTTATTGGCATGTATGATTGCTATAGTTGGATGATTTCGATTTTAACTTAAAGGAGAACACGATGGAGTGGCTCAAAGATTATTGGTGGATAATTGTCGTTATTTTAATTGGGATTTTTATTAATACCATTAAAGCACTAAACCGATTGAGTTATAAAGCGTATCTTGAAAAAAAGAAAGGGATAAAACCTATCCCTTATCAAGATGACGACGATGATGATTGGCCGTCAACAAATTCAACGAAAAAAAAATAATACTCCGCTTAACGAAAATCTTGTCTACCGCTGTCAAATAGTGCTTGATGACGGTAGCGATCAACCCACATTGCCGTTGCGCCACAAACCGCAATAGGCATAATAATTAAATTAAGCACCGGTACCATGGTAAAAAAGCTGACTAACATGCCAAAGGTTAAATTATCGACCCGATCTTGTTTAAGTAACTCACGCATACGTTGAAAAGTGATTTTGTGGTTATCAAAAGCATAATCGGCATATTGGATATTAATTTGCCAAGCAGTAAATAAAAACCAAATCACCGGCGTTACTGATTGCCCAATAACAGGAATAAAATAGGTCAACAGTATCGGAATGGCCCATAATAAATAATTAATCAATTTTTGAAATTCGCGACCAAAAACCCGCGGAAGATCTTTAATAATGCTCATCCACGATGTATCAACTGCTGGCATCCCTGTTAACTGAGCTTCGACTTGTTCTGCCAATAAACCATTAAAAGGTGCGGCAATGATATTTGTCACCGTACTAAAAAAATAACAAAACAAAATCACCAGCATTAAAATCACAATAAAAACTATAATATAGCCCAACCAATGTAACCAACCCGGCACATACGATAACCCCCAATCCACCATGCCAGTAATGGCAGTAAAAAACCAATAAAATAGTGCCGACATAACCACAATATTGGCAATTAACGGTAAAAACACAAATCGCTTAATCCCCGGACTAAACGCCAACGACCAACCTTTAAAAAAGTATTCAATTCCTGTTGTGGGTTGATTTTTTGGATTGTGGCTACTTGACTGGTTGTATGTTTGATTTTGTGAATAGCGATGTTGCATCTGATTTTCTAATTTATTGTGCATCACATTCAGTTCCTTTTAAATTAAAACGAATTGAGTTAAAACATGATGACTATTGTAAACATACCACTTAATAACCTGCAATGGTGATCAGTTATCTTTACTGACTATTTCAGAAAATATTGCATTGCAAGCCTGTTTTGCTAACCATGTTTTAACTTCATGTTTAATGGTTTGCATTAATGCCTGTTTACCTGCAAGTTGGCATGAATTAATAACCAAAGCTTGATTATTTTTACTTTTTAACAGTGCTGATAACACAGGAAAAGAGGATGCTTGAGATGATTGTTGATGTATTTGTATATACTGATTTAATCGACATAGTGAGGCATAACTGGCTTCGAATGGTCGATGGAAGTAAGCAAATCCAGAAAGTTCATCTAAATCATTTACGTCTAAATCTGATGATAATAGCCAACTACCATCGCTGATAATCATATCGTTAAACGGTAAATCAATGATATCCTTCAGCCAATAGGCATTACGCTGTAGTTTTTGTTTTAATTTATAGGTTAACAGTTCTCCAGATCGGGTGATTGGTTTAAGCGCCATAACCGAATAACTGCCACTACTTGCCTGTTTATGGCTGCTTACATGAACCAAGACAAAACCACAAGCGGTCCAAAATTGATAATTAGACGAGCTATAAGCAAAACTGACCGACACAAAATCTTTATTTTGCACTTTGGCATGTTCACAAATCGTCTGCACCAGTTGTTTTGCGATATGTTGCCGTCGATAAGCCTCCATAACCGCAATGCGATTAATGCGAACTGAATGCAACTTAGCCGCTAACCGTTCGCCCGCATGAGCAACAAGCGACTGCGCCACTAAATTGCCTTTAGGGCGACGTATTCCTTGCCATACTTGGGTTATTAGGTCATCAGGCAAGTTCCCCTCGGTGAGGGTAAGCGCCGCGGCAATTTGTTTATTGTCTATTGTAGCCTGCCAAACCGACAAGTTTTGCGCATCAAACAAACGCCTTAAATCGATTAATGTGGTTTGATAGTGGGCCATTTTTAATAGATAAAAGATCGACCTTAAGGAATCAACATCATTGCGTTCAACCGTTGAATATTGGGTTGATGATAGGCCTGTAACAGGGTTATCATCCTGCGTTAATAAACCATTAAGTAATAGCTTATCGCTAAATTGCTCTAGCATATCACCTGCCCGCCAACGAATGGGCGTGTGTAGATGAAAATATTGGCATGCTTTACCTGATAGCAATTTCAACAAAAAGCCCTGTCCAGTACCTTCATATCCATCAACGGTGGTGGTTAACAATATCCGACAATTATTGGTAATGGCCAGTTGTAGCAGTTTTTCGAGCATAGGCAACGGAATCATGGCTGCTTCGTCGATAATGAGATAATCAGCAAAATCAATCTTTAACTGCACAATTAATTCGTCAGGTGCAAAAAATGGCGTATCGGGCTTAGCAAAAGCAAAAAAGGTCGTCAATGCTGATTTATTGGGCGCGGTCACAATACAACGTTGATAATGGCTAAACCGCCCAGCTAGTGCCGATTTACCCCGTCCGCGTTTAGCAACTAATACATTTATGGGCTTATTGCTATTTAATAACTGTTTTAATGTGGCTTGCTGTTCGGCTAAGTCTCGAGTGTCATCGGTCATCATTAGCAAAGAGGGGGGGATGGATAAAGCGTTCTTTGACAAAAATGTTGAATTGATTGACACACCAAATTCTTCCAAAGTTTGTATTAAATGTGCAACAAAATTAGGCACAGTAATCGGATTTTGGCTTTCGTTCCAGCGCAAGCTATCTTGATCATACCAAGTGGACAGCTCCTTAGGTAATAAAAAAACCAACACACTACCTTTGACCAGCGTGCCAACCAACATGGCAAAAGCATCAAGATTAAATCCTGCCGTTGCATCAAAAATAGCATGTCGATACTGCTGGCCTAATAATTGTTTGGTTTGATGGGGCTTGAGTGCGTTGGCAATTAACAAGCTAGGCAAATAATCGGGCTGATAGGTAACAGTTACCCAATCACCAACGTTCTGCTCAAGGATGGAGCTCAATTGTTCAAATAATTGTGCGCTCTCACCTTGTAACACCCATAGCATTCGGGTGCTGTTGGGATTGTGCATAAACTAACTTTTTCCAATTAATAGCGATAATATACCTGCCGCAATCAGTGGACCAACTGGAATGCCTTTGAAAAATGCAACACCAATTAGCGTGCCAATAATTAAGCCATTGATAATGGTAGGATGTGCACCAATGAGCGATATACCACGCGTACCAAGCCACGAGACTAAAATACCCACCAAAATAGCCAATATAGATTGCCAAGTAGTAAATGATTTAGCAATATCACCAATTTTTAACGATCCATCGGCCAGTGGCACCATCATCGCGGCAGTTAAAATAACAATACCGATAGTTAAGCCATATTTATTTAAAAACGGGAAATAAGTGTCAAGCGGCGTTAATTTAAACAGTAGCAATAACAGTACAGCAAATGTCACTGTGTTATTATGAGTTAAATAACACAGTGCCGCTAAACCCAAAAGAAGAAAAAAAGAGATATCAAACTGCGCAAACATTACAAAGGCACACCAATACGTTTTGCCACTTCTTCATAAGCTTCAATCACTCCACCCAACCCTTGACGGAAGCGGTCTTTGTCCATTTTTTTAAGAGTGGACTTTTCCCACAGGCGACAACCATCAGGTGAAAACTCATCACCTAAAGTAATTTCGCCTTTAAATAAACCAAATTCAAGTTTGTAATCAACCAATATCAGCCCTGCTTTATCAAACAAATCAGTCAAAATGGCATTAATTTTAAAGCTAAGTTCTTTCATTTTGGCTAATTGCTCATCGCTAGCCCAACCAAAGGCTTTACAGTGCGATTCGTTGACCATGGGATCATGTAATGCATCATTTTTTAGAAACAATTCAAACGTAGGAGGATTTAAAACCTGACCTTCTTCAATCCCTAAACGTTTAACTAAAGATCCCGCTGCGCGATTACGCACTACACACTCAACTGGCACCATTTGCAATTTTTTAACTAACACTTCATTGTCAGATAATAAGGATTCAACTTGAGTTGGAATGCCTGCTTGGCGCAATTGCGTCATAATAAAATAGTTAAATTTATTATTCACCATGCCTTTACGATCTAACTGCTCAATGCGTAAACCATCAAATGCTGATGTATCGTTGCGAAACTCAAGGATTAATAGATCAGGATTTTCGGTGGTATATACCGTTTTTGCTTTACCACGATAAAGCTCAGCCAACTTTTTCATGTTTATAACCTTATATCAAATTGCTTATAAATAATTAAGGAGCTATACGCTCCTTAAATTCCAAACTTATTCTTAATTTGCACTGCTCACGGCTGTTGCTGGTTTTTTACTTTCGGCCTTATTTTTTTCAGCTTCTTTATCTTGTGCTTTTGGCGGCGCTACACGCATTGAATCTGGTGCAACATCATCCATAATGTCATTAAACAAACCGACAACATAGCGTTGAACTTCAATTGGTTGTGAAGTTAAATCGTCAGTGCCACGAGTTAACGACGTGATCAAAATAGTAATTGTTTCGGTATCACCTAACAATTGACGTTTAATTGAATAAGAAGCCTCAACCGCTTGCTCTTCATCCGCACGGATTATAAAAGCTTTATTGGTTTGAATAGCGCTGCTATCTTGGCTTGCAATTGAAATATTTCTTTTAGTTAAGCTATTAGGAATGCGTTCCCACACTTGATTACTTAATGGTGCATTAAAGGTAACTGAACCACTATTATAAACCGCAAAAGCATCTGGCACTGTTGGGATTGGTAAACTTGGTGGTCTAATATCCAATTGTTTGCCTAAATTGCCTTTAATCTCGGTTTTATCAACATAAAAGTCACTTGTTTCAGTTGGTACTGAAACGCCTTCGGGAATTATTAACGATTTTAAAGAGGGAGATTGAAGATAATCTTCATTACCTTCGACTTCGCGTTTAAAGTTCTGATCACTACCACAACCAGCAAGGAACAAAGAAGCCACAACGGACAAAATCGCCGTTTTTTTAAGGACATTGCTTTTAAATAAGGTTCTGTTCAATGTATTATTTAACATAGATATCTGCTTTTTAATTAAAGGTTATACAAAACTATTAAAGTAAATTAGCCTCTTTTAACGCTTGCTCAACCGCTGGAATTGACGAAGTGCTTAGCGATACCATCGGCAACCGAATTGTTGCGCTTTGCATTAAACCTAATCTTGCGCAAGCCCATTTAGCTGGCGTTGGGTTGGGTTCAATAAATAAATTATGATGTAAAGCCATCAAAGTATCATTTAAACTGCGTGCTTCTTGAATTTGGTTATTAACCACAAGCTGACAAACAGTTGCAACGGCTTTAGCAGCTACGTTGGCAGTGACCGAAATCACCCCATCGCCACCTAAAATCATAAAGTCTAAAAAGGTTGAATCATCGCCACTTAATAATTTAAAATCAGGGCCGACCAATTTGCGCGTTGGATAAACTCTTGAAAGATCGCCCGTTGCATCTTTTAACGCAACAATATTTTTGATCTTCGCTAAACGCCCAACGGTTTCGGGTTTAATATCACTACTAGTGCGACCCGGTACGTTATATAAAATCTGTGGCAGTGCAGTGCTTTCGGCAATAGCTTTAAAGTGTTGATACATGCCTTCTTGTGTTGGCTTATTATAATAAGGCGCAACAGTTAAGCAACCGACAACACCGATATTTTCAACCCGACTGGTTAATTCAATAGCTTCCTTCGTTGCGTTTGCACCAGTACCAGCAATAATAGCAATACGCCCATCGGCATAATCAATTGTTCGTTTTATAACATCGATATGTTCATGGTGATCAAGCGTAGCCGATTCGCCCGTAGTACCAACCGAAACAATACCCGATGTCCCATTAGCAATATGGTATTCAACCAATTTTTTTAAGCTTACGTGGTCAACGTTTCCTTTCGTATCCATGGGAGTAACAAGTGCAACCAGACTTCCTGTAAACATAAAATGACCTCTCACATAATCGGTTTATAACATAGGGTAAAGAATAAAAAATCTGCGAATAAGTATGCGATATTTCTAAGGTAAATTCAACTTTTGTTATGCAGGATTATCGATATCAACAAAAATAACCTCAACACCATAACAACTTGCTAACCATTTCCCTAGTTTTTCAATACCATAACGCTCGGTGGCATGGTGCCCTGCTGCATAAAAGTTAATACCATATTCGCGCGCAATATGAATGGTGCGTTCTGACACTTCGCCAGTAAAAAAAGCATCCACCCCCATTTGCGCTGCTTGTTCAATATAATCTTGCCCACCACCACTGCACCACGCAATGCGCTTAATCACTTGTGGCGCGTTATCACCACAAAATAGCACTTGTCGTTTATTATTATGTAACAGTTGCTCAAGCTGGTGTTTAAATTGTAAAGCTGTGAGTGGAGTATTTAGTGTGCCAGTAAAAAGTAAGTCGGTGATATCATTACGCTTATCTACCGAAATACCCAATAAATTAGCCAGCTCGATATTATTACCAAAAACGGGGTGACCATCTAACGGCAAGTGGTAACCATATAGATTAATATCGTTAGTTAATAATGTTTTTATTCGTTGATATTTAATGCCAGTAATGGTTTGTACTTCATTCTTCCAAAAATAGCCATGATGTACTAGCACGGCATCGGCTTGCAGTTCAACTGCTTTATCTAACAATAACTGGCAAGCGGTAACGCCTGTCACAATCTTATTGACTTGCATGCGCCCCTGCACTTGCAGTCCATTTGGTGCATAGTCCCGATAACGAGCAATTTGCAACTCGTTATTAATAATCTGCTCTAGTTCTAAGTGATGCATAATCTGCTCGGTTTTAAAGTCATCAAAACATAGGGGATAATTATAATCGCTTTAGCTAATAAGCGCATCTACTCCTTTATCTTAATGTGATTTGCATAAAACTTAGCGAAAATAAATTAACAACAAACGCTTAAAGCCAATACTAGGCGAACCACTTAAAAACTGGCATAATAGCTTCTTTTGACAAATAAGATAAATTGTTGTGCCAAACGCCAAATTATGTGAACGCTTTCGTGGATTTTATCCCGTTGTCATTGACATTGAAACCTCAGGATTCGATTCAAAACTCAACGCCATTTTAGAAATCGCCGCCATCACCTTAAAAATGACACCCGATGGCTGGTTAGAGCCAGATCAAACCTTGCAATTTAATGTCACCCCATTTAACGGAGCCATTTTAGAGCCTGCTGCGCTCGCCTTCAACGGAATCGACCCTGACAATCCACTGCGCGCTGCCGTGGACGAAAGGCAAGCCTTAGACGAGATATTCAAAATGGTCAGAACAGGCATAAAAGACAGCAACTGCACGCGTGCGGTAATGGTTGCACATAATGCGCACTTTGATCACAGCTTTTTAATGGCAGCGGCTGAGCGCTCAGGCATCAAGCGTAACCCTTTCCATCCATTTGCCACCTTTGACACAGCATCGCTCAGTGGTCTGGTTTTTGGGCAAACGGTGCTAGCCAAAGCTTGCCAAGTGGCACAAATCACCTTCGATCACAAACAAGCCCACAGCGCACTATATGATACGCAAAAAACCGCCATACTTTTTTGTAAAATTGTTAATCGACTTAAATCGCTTGGGGGATGGCCTTTAGCGGCTATAGATAGTGAAATAGAGACACAACAAGAACAAAATGATAACAGTGCGCAATAAATTAAAAACGAATAAACAGATAAAAACAATCGAAGATTAATTTGCTCGTAGTATAAACTCACACAAAAAAGCGCGCTCAAGTTGCGCGCTTAATTCTTCGTTTAATTAAGACTTATGCTTTTCAGCAGTTTGCTTAATAAGCGTTTGCAATTCACCAGCTTGAAACATTTCTAACATAATATCACAGCCACCGACTAATTCGCCTTCCACCCATAATTGTGGAAACGTTGGCCAATTAGCAAATTTAGGCAATTCGGCACGAATATCAGGGTTTTGTAAAATATCAACATAAGCAAATGGCTCGCCACATTGCGATAAAACCTGCACCGCTTGAGCCGAAAAGCCACAACTTGGCAATCTTGGCGATCCTTTCATATATAGAATAATCGGGTTTTCAGCAATTTGTTTTTTGATTTTATCGAGTGTTGTCATTTCGGTTGTCATGCGATTTCCTTGGTAATTTATTGTAATAATATAAGCTATTTTAACGCACAATTGGGCTTGTTCCTACTGCTATCTTATAACTGAATTGCTTAATGGGGGTTTTTAGAGCAATTTATGGAGACGTTGTTTTTTTGAAAAAACACCCTAAAAAACCCCAATAAAATCAATAGCTTTTCTGACCGATTTTTGGGCAAAAAATCAGACCTTTTTTGTTTTGGTACATAGGATGGATTGAGTGCGGTGGTTTCAGACGTTTTGACCTTGGATGAATAAAATAGCTACAGCGTCATCCACTAGGATTGCCAACCACGCTTTCACCGTCGGCGGCGGGGGAGGAGCGATTGTGGCTTCGCCCCAACGGCGCAACCCTAAGGGAATGCCCCAAATTACCCGGGGCTTTATTCTTTGATAAATTATCCTCTATCTGCACCATCCCCCCCCGCGGCCTAAGGATTAAGAACTAAAAATAAAAGCTAAGGTGTGACACAAAGACCAAAAATGCCTATGGTTTTAGACTTTTCCCAGATCCCGCCATCAAACGGGTAGACGGCCCTGACATCGGTATTTGTAACATCGTCAGTCCAACTCATGTAGAGGGAAAAGTTCACATTTTGGTAGTTGCTCATGAGACCCCACTCAGAGTAAAGTCCTGCACCAATGGAACGGTAGTAATTATTATTACCTCCAGGACTAGCAATAGCATTAGTCAAATTTCTAATCCTCGGCATTCGATAACCCAAACTACTACACCAAGATAATTGGTTAGAAAAATTAATCCTATGACCACCTCGACCAACGAACCACTGCCTCAAAACAAATCCATATCTAACCTCATTACCACTATCCCTACCCACTAACTCAAATGTCTGCGGCAAAGATGGTACACTTAAAGGAGTAGGGTTATCTGACTGTATTTGACCAGAATCCGCCCAAGGACCATTTAACGTTACCCGTGTTACATAACTGGATTTATCTCTAATCCATTCATCCGCATTCACTTGATTCCCATTTGGATCTCTGAATGTACTAGAACGAGGCCTTGTCCAACTCACCGTTGCGTTTATACTACCATTCGTGACAACAGACCACGTCAACTGACTTCCATCAACCCCAATAGGCAATTCTAAATCAAAATACAATCCATCTGCTCCTGTTGTCGGAAAATTAAGACCATAAGATGATGGACTTGTTGACTGAGTCAAAAAACCTTTTCTAGAACTCCATATATTGGATGGACCAGCATACTTGGAGTAGTCATAGTTTCCACGAATAGTAGCACCAGTACCACCAAAGTACAAATTCGGCCTTGCTGATTGCACAAAGTAACAAACACGAGAACCATCATACGGATTGATATAATATGTCACCACCTGACCACTAAAATAACTTGTATTAGGTAACCCATACTGTGTTTTTAGACTTCCTCCTGTACTTCTTAATACCACTTTATAAGGTGCCTTACAGACATCTAATGCAGCACTACGACTTACCGTATAACCATCTTTGTCTAAAAAAGAAGCCGATAAAATCCCTGTCGCAGTTATACCATTTGTACCCTGACCATCTCCATCATCATCACCCCAATTACCTTGAGTAATTAAGTCATTGAAACTAACCGAATTTACTCCCGACGGTACCAACACCTCTATATGGGCTAAAGTACTACCCACATAAGGCAACCTTATCGGATTTGTCGCACTTGATGTATTTGTCGATGGCGTAATAACTCGACCATCCTGCAACTTAATAGACAATAAACCGTCAGTATTTGTTGCCTTTGTTCGACCTCCATCAAACGTTAAATACGGCGGAGTACCTTCAATTGTTCTTGATGTATACGCTGTTAATGCCACAGAATCCTGTGTATATGACAACAAGAGCAATGTCATGAAAAACAACGCGGATTTTGATAATAACGAGAATTTAGATAACAATTTAAAAATCGGCGGTAGCCTTGCCGATAACGTCGCTGATTTCGCTACGCGAAATGACCTCGGTGATGAAAATAAGAACTGTGTCTGATTTAAAATACAGTGAAACTGAAAAAGATTTAAGGCGTAGGTTTGGCAGGCCAGATGCCAGATGCCAGATGCCAATTATGATAGCGCATTTTGATTATCCTGTCAAGTAATTTATTGTTTTATTTATATTTTTATAACTGACTGCTCAATTAGCGAGCATTTCCTTGCTTTGAAAGCGCTTAAATTATAACCGCTTGATTAATAATGCGCTACTTTTTTTGTTAAAAATTTGTAAAGTTTTGTTAATTTTTTAAGGATAAGCTTTTGGTGGCGTGTTTGGGTGATTTGTTTGAATAACAAACACCAAACAAAAACCTCAATAAAATCAACACCTTTTCTGACCACTTTTTGTGGAGAATTTTTAGCTTTGAGTGGTTTTGAGGGCCAAGTCAGTTGGTGTTTTTTGATATAACTAAAATCAAAACCCTTTCGCACTCCAGTTGGGAAGTTGCAACCTAAGATGCGTATATCGCTGATTTAACAATATCCCCTTACTTTCGTCCTTTTTATCAGCAAGCTTGCGTGACAATTTTAGGTTGAAAGTCTTGGGTGATGAATAAGTGCTGTGTTAGTAGTGCTCATTTTACTGTTAGGTATACTATGCTAGCATTTAATAGATGCCATCAGTTGAATTAACACCACTATTTTAAAGTACGCAACAAACACTTATCTTTACCACCAACTGCTTGGTTATTCTTATTTATTTTACCCCTGAGCCACTGCTAGCCACGCTTTTAGCGTTGGCGCGGGGGTGGCGCGATTGTAGCTTCACCGCAACAACGCACCCCTAAGGGAAAATGCTCCCAACTTACACGGGGGCTTTATTCTTTGTTAGATTATCCTCTATTTGCACCATAACCGCCCCCGCGGCCCAAGGATTAAGGACTAAGATATAAAAGCTAAGGTGTGGTACAAAGGCCATAAAGGCTGTAGCCGGCACTGAAGCTGTTAATGTCGCCGAGGTTCCAAGCAACAGTGAAGCTATTGCCACCTGAAACGTCGCTCGTCCAGTAGATGTTGTCACCAAAGCCCGCATCAGCGTAGTTGTAAAGGATGCCCCACTCCGTGAAAAACCCAGCACCTATGTAACGCTTGTAATGATTATTACTAGACGACGGCGTGGTACCTACTGCACCTCGACACCAAAATCCTGAATGCCAACCAGAACAAACCGCATTAGTTAAATCCTTAACCTGTGGCGCACGATATCCCAAACGACTGCACCAAGATATTTGGTCAGACTGACTAGCGTCTTTATTACCCCGATGGACAAACCACTGCTTTAACACAAATCCATATTTAACCACCACATTATCCCTACTATCCCTACCCACCAACTCAAATGTCTGTGGCAAAGATGGCAATGGAGTAAGCGGACTAGGATTATCTGACCCTATCTGAGTACTATCAGCCCTAGGACCGCTTAACGTTACCCTTGCGACAACTTTTCCTTTATCAACACCAGGAATCCAACTATCATTAGCTGCTACACTTGTCACCGTAGCCGTTATTCCACCACGCGTGACCGGAGACCATGTCAACTGACTTCCATCCACCCCACCTATGAGCAAATCAAAATACAATCCATCAGCACCTGTAGTTGGAAAGTTTTGGTCGTAAGATAATGAATCATTTGATTGACTTAAAAAACCCTTTGTAAGAGACCATATGTTAGATGGGCCGGTGAAATCGTCTGTGCCATAACTAAGATTTGGCCTTGTGTGACAAACAACAGGACCACCATACGGATTGATATAATATGTCACCATCTGACCACTAAAACTAGTCCTATTAGGAACTCCGTACTGTGTTTGTAAATATCCCCCTGAACTACTTAAAGTTACCCTATAAGGAGCATTACAAATACTTAATGCATCGTTACGATTAACTGTATTGCCATCCTTATCCGTAAACGATACCGATATATTCCCCGATGCGGTAACTCCATTAGCACCCTGACCATCCCCATCATCATCTCCCCAATTACCCTGAACAACCAAATCATTTATACTAATTGAACTCTGTGATGACGGAACAACCATTGCTATATGACCTAAGTTACTCCCCACATACGGCAAAATTATCGGATTAGTCACACTTGATGGATTAGTAGATGGCGTGATAACTCGATCATCCTGCAACTTAATAGACAATAAACTGTCTGTATCTGTTACCTTTGTCCAACCACCGTCGAATGTTAAATACGGCGCACTACCTTCAATTACTCTTGATGTATGCGCCGTTAAGGCCACAGAACTCTGTGTATATGACAACAAGAACAGCACAAACAACAATAATTTAGGCAATCTAAATAATCTAAGTAAGCGGGATAAGTTTGATAATTTAAATAGAAAAGGTAAACGCCTCGACCTTGACAATAACCCTGCTGGTAAAGTCGCCGATTTCGCTACGCGAAATGACCTCGGTGATGAAAATAAGAGCTGTGTCTGATTTAAACTACGATGAAATTGAAAAAGATTTAGAGCGTAGGTTTGGCAGGCCAGGTGCCAGGTGCCAGGTGCCAGGTGCCAGGTGCCAGGTGCCAGGTGCCAGGTGCCAGGTGCCAGGTGCCAGGTGCCAGGTGCCAGGTGA